>JANMPK010000366.1:0-2221 GCA_031369825.1 Sphingomonadales bacterium | reverse complement strand
ATCTGGTTGAAGTCGGTGGGCGAATCATCGTCGCCGCGAGCGACCGTAACGACCCCAAACAATCAAAGATCGCTTTATTCGTGTTGAACCCAGCCGATGCCAAGCTGACCCCGATCGGGCATGTCGCATCGGGGCCGGGTGAAGGCTATGGTATTTGTTTCAAGGAACCGGCTTCGGCTGGAATGCTTGAGATTTTTGCGGTGCTAAAGGCCGGAACGGTCAACCATATCGAAATCGACATGAAAGCTGCATCCGCGACTGGCCGTATCATCCGGTCGATGAAGATCCCGACGCAAACTGAAGGTTGCGTCATCGACAGCAATAACAACCTTTATGTTGGCGAGGAAGACGCAGGGATTTGGCGCTTTTCCGCAGCGCGTGACGGCGCGGTCCAAGGCACTATGATCGCACCGATCGACAACCAGCGCTTGGTCGCCGATGTCGAAGGATTATCCATCGTACGTGAAGCAGATGGCACCGAATATCTGATCGCATCGAGCCAGGGCGACAATGCCTATGCTGTGTGGGCGCTCCCCAACATGCGTTATGTCGGGCGGTTTGCGGTGACCGCAGGCGCGTTCGGCGCAACCAGCGAAACCGACGGCATCGCCGCGATGGCTGGTGATTTTGGGCCGGGCTACCCGAACGGCCTGTTCATCGCGCAAGACGGTAATAATGCGCCCGCCGCGCAGAATTTCAAGCTCGTGCCGTGGCAAACGGTGAAGGCGGCGTTGGGAATTCAGTGACCCGCTACACCAAATAGAGCGTCAAGCCAGCTTTCGGCGAGCGCCTCTGCCTCGTCCGCGCTGAACGGCGTGTTGCCTAAGCTGAGTTCCAGCCACAGACCATCGACCAAAGCAGTCAGGGCGACCGCCGCTAACCGCGGGTCCGCAGGTGCGCCGGGACATGCGGCGATGAGGCGCTCCATATCCTTGCGGTTTTCGGCGTAGATTTCATCGTGGATTGTGCCGATAGTCTTGTTGGTCCTCGACAGGCCCCAAAAGGCGAGCCATGTCGCCAGCAATTCGGGATCGGCAATCGGTTCGCGAAAGCTGGCGGTGACGAACGCGAGCAGGCGGGCTTTGGGTTCAATTGCGCTATCGACCGCCGCGTGGAGCGCATCCGCGACACGCGCTCCGGTTGCGCGATAGGTTGCTGCGATCAGCGCGTCGATGCCGTCATAATAATGGCGGAGCAGGCCGGGCGACACGCCTGCCTCCAAACAGATGGCGCGCACCGAAGTCCCCTGCGCACCGTGCTTTGCCAGGCACCGCGCGCACGCCGCAATCAACGCATCGCGCCGTGTATCGGCACTCTCGCGGGTAAAGGCTTGTCTCTTGTTCACGGTGTTGTTATACACTCGTATAACAGGAAATCAACATGCCCGAATCAACGCTCTGCACGAACTCAACGAACACCGATCCCCTCGACGGCTGGTCCCTCCCGGCATGGACCTATGACGACCCCGACATGTTCGCCGCCGAAGTCGAACGCATCTTCGCACCGAGCTGGCAAGTGGTGTGCCATATCAGCGACGTGCCGAACAAAGGTGACTGGCACGCCCTGGAATATCTCGGCGAAAACGTCATCGCAGTGCGCGGCAATGACGATGTCATTCGCGCCTTCACCAACGTCTGCCGCCACCGCGGCTCGCGGATATTGGACGGCAGCAGCGGCTGTGCCAAAAAACTGGTCTGCCCCTATCACGCCTGGACCTATGAGCTGGACGGCCGGCTAAGCGGCGTTCCTGACAGTGCGAGCTACCCAGACCTCGACAAATCACGCCACGGTTTATCTCCAGTGTCGCTCGAAATCTGGCACGGTTTCATCTTCGTCCGGCTGAAGGACGTCGGCCCCAGCGTTGCCGATATGATGGCGCCTTATGAAGCGATGGTCGCGCCCTACCGGTTTGAAGAACTCCGCTCCTTGGGTCGTGTAACGCTTCGTCCGCGTGATGTGAACTGGAAGAATATCGGCGACAATTATTCCGATGGATTGCATATCAACGTTGCCCATCCCGGCCTTACGCGCCTGTTTGGCAAAAGCTATGGCGTCGAAGCCGAGCCATATGTTGACCGGATGTGGGGTGATTTGGTTGACCGGCCATCGGATAATTGGTCGGAGCGCATGTATCAGCGGTTGCTGCCTCCCGTTCCAAATCTGCCCGAAAACCGGCAGAGGCATTGGCTGTATTTCAAACTATGGCCCAATGTCGCGTTCG
>JANMPK010000002.1:0-2455 GCA_031369825.1 Sphingomonadales bacterium | reverse complement strand
ACACCTATCAATGGCGTGCCGGGTCGACTTATGTCGCAAATCCGCCCTATTTTGAGGGGATGAGCATGACGCCAGCGCCAGTGATGGACATCATCGAGGCAAGGCCGCTGGCTATATTGGGTGACTCGATCACCACCGACCATATTTCGCCTGCGGGTTCGATCAAAGCCGACTCGCCAGCCGGAAAGTTCCTTATGGAACATCAGGTTAGCAAAGCCGACTTCAACAGCTACGGCGCTAGACGAGGCCACCACGAAGTCATGATGCGCGGCACCTTCGCCAACATCCGGATCAAAAACGAAATGGTCCCCGGCATCGAAGGCGGCATGAGCAGCTACAACGGCGAAACCATGCCAATCTACGACGCCGCGATGAAGCACAAAGCCGACGGCACGCCATTGGTGGTCATCGCCGGCAAGGAATATGGCACCGGATCAAGCCGCGATTGGGCCGCAAAGGGCACCAACCTGCTCGGCGTGCGCGCGGTCATCGTCGAAAGCTTCGAACGAATCCACCGCTCGAACCTTGTCGGCATGGGCGTTTTGCCGTTGCAGTTCATGGAAGGCGAAAGCCGAGCAACGCTTGGCCTGACCGCTGATGACAGCTTCACGATCACCAGCGTCGCGTTGCTTCAGCCGCGTCAGACCGTGACGGTGATGGTCACCCGCAAAGATGGCAGCACCTTCAACTTCGACACTTTGTGCCGCATCGACACCGCGAACGAGGTCGAATATTTCATGAACGGCGGCATCCTGCATTATGTGCTGAGGAAGCTGGCGGCTTAAATCCGCGCCAATATCGACAGCGCCGCTTTCAAATGCGGCGCGTCGATCATTTTTCCATCAAGTTGCAGCACGCCTGCGCCAGGGTTCGCGGCAAAGGCTTCGACCAAGGCGCGGGCGTGAGCGAGTTGCTCTGGCGACGGTGTGAAACCAGCGTTGATGGCGGCCACCTGTGAGGGATGGATGGCGAGCATCCCGGTGAAACCATCGCGTGCTGCGCGAGCTATATAGGCCGTTAAAGCCGCTTCATTGCTGATATTCGGAAACACCGTATCAATTGCGGCAACCCCGGCGGCATGGGCGGCAAACAACGTCAAGCTGCGAACCATCTCATAAGGCGCAGTGTAACTGCCATCATCCTCCCGCGATGTCGCGGCACCAACCGCCACAGGCAAATCTTCCGCGCCCCAGCTGACCCCTGCCAGCCAATGCGAAACCTCGCGCAAAGTACCAAGGTCGAACACCGCGCCCGGCGTTTCGGTCGCAATCGGCAGGATCGGGGGTGGATCGCCGTCGGGATTGTCCGCCACTGCCGCCGCCTCGCCGCGCAGCCAGTTGACCGAACGCGCACCCTCCGCCTTGGGCAACACGATGCCGTCGGGCAGGAACGGCAACACCGACGCCAGATCGTCATGCGTCAGATGACTGTCCTGCGGATTGACTCTCACAAAAACTGGCACCGGCCGGTCGCCGGACAAATATTCTGCCGCAGCCTCACGCGCCGCAACCTTGCGGTCAAGCGACACCGAGTCTTCAAGGTCGATGATGATCGCATCGGCACCGCTGGCCGAAGCCTTGGCGAACCGATCCGGCCGGTCACCGGGGACAAAAAGGAGGGAGCGGAGTTTCATGGCATACCCCATAGCCGTTCGGGCTGAGCTTGTCGAAGCCCAGTTTGCGCAATCTGCCCATCGACAGGCTCAGGGCGAACGGTATTTTGGATTAGCCCTTCTTAAGCAGCGCCGCCCGTTCGCACTGGCAGACCACCTCGTCGCGCTGATTGAGACATCGGTGGAGAAAGGTTACGATGCCAGCGTCTGGCCGCGATTTACTTTCCTTGAGCGCAATGACTTCGGTTTCGGCGCGAAGGGTATCGCCGAGGAACACCGGCATTGGCATGACAAGCTTGTCGTAGCCCAGATTGGCGACCAGCGTGCCCAATGTGGTATCGCCCACCGACAGCCCGACCATCAGGGCAAAGGTGAAGGTGCCATTGACGAGGACCTGCCCGAACTCGCTCGCCTTGGCGGCCTCCGCATCGATATGCAGCGGCTGCGGGTTGTGGGTCATGACCGAGAACAGCAGATTATCGGTCTCGGTCACCGTGCGGCGGATTTCGTGGGCGATGGTGTCGCCGATTTGCCATTGGTTGAAGTATTTGCCTGCCATCTAACCCGCCTCACAATCACAAACTTTGTCATTCCCGCGAAGGCGGGAATCCATGGACTGACCCCGAGGTTTGAACAACCGTCGTTGAGCAAGAGGATAGTTACCACCATGGATTCCCGCCTTCGCGGGAATGACAAAGGGGCGGTGCGTGGAAATCACTCCACCGCCTCAATCCGCACCAACAATGCCTCAACCTGCACCTGTGCGCCAGCTTCGGCATTCAATTCCGCAACCACCCCGTCGAAAGGCGCGGTGAGGCTGTGTTCCATCTTCATCGCTTCGAG
>JANMPK010000293.1:0-1818 GCA_031369825.1 Sphingomonadales bacterium | reverse complement strand
CGTGCAATTAGACTGGCGCTGAATGGTGAACGCGGCGGCACCTTTCGTGACAGTGAAGGCGATAGCTATCCGGTTACAGTAAGGCTGCCGTTGGACAACGCACAGCCGGTATCGGCGCTGGACCAAATCTATGTTGCCAGTAGATCAGGGCAGCCGGTCTCGCTTGGGGAGATCAGCAATCCTACCCTGATTTCGGTGCCACCCGTCATCCGCCGCCGCAATCTGGAACGGGTGGTTGAGGTTTCGGCGCAGGTTCAGCCCGGGATATTGCCTGCCAAAGTGACCGAGCTTGCCAAGGCAGAAATAGATAAGATCAAATTGGAGCCAGGCTATTCAGTGAGTGTCGGCGGCGAATCTGAAAAAATTGCCGAAACACTTTCAGGCTTTGGCCCCATCATATTGATGGCGGTGTTTTGTATCTTTGCCATTTTAGTCGCAGAATTCGGCCGCTTTAAAGAAGCCCTAGTTGTAGCAGGCGTTGTGCCACTGGGGACTTTCGGCGGATTGATTGCGCTTTTGGTCACGGGTAACAATCTGTCTTTTCTTGCGATTATCGGATTTATAGCGCTGATCGGAATCGAGATTAAAAACTCAATCTTGCTGGTTGATTTTACCAGCCAGTTACGCCGCGAAGGCATGGGGTTGCTCGCCGCCATCGAGCGCGCGGGCGAGGTGCGGTTTTTGCCAGTGCTGCTGACCTCGGTCACTGCCATCGGCGGCCTGATGCCGCTCGCTCTGTTCGGCGGCAATCTTTACGGGCCGCTGGCGATTGTGCTGATCGGGGGGTTGATTTCTTCGACGGTGCTATCACGTATTGTCACACCCGCCATGTATCTGCTGGTGGTGCGCGGCGACGAAAAGAAAAAGCTGCGTGACGAAGCATACGGCACCGAACAAGGAACTTCACATGCCTAATCAAGAAGCCATTTTTGCCGGCGGTTGTTTCTGGTGCACCGAGGCGGTTTTCGGCCAGCTTAAGGGCGTGAGTAGCGTCGAAAGCGGCTATATCGGTGGCAGCGTGGTTGACCCGACATACAAGCAGGTATGCAGCGGCAGCACCGGCCATGCAGAGGCAATAAAAATCCATTTCGATCCGGAAGTTATCAGCTACGCCGACTTGCTAGATATTCATTTCGCGACGCACGACCCGACGCAATTGAATCGCCAGGGTAATGACATCGGTACGCAATATCGATCAGCGATTTTCCCGCTCGACGATGCCCAGCATGCAGAAGCACAGACAGGCATCGAACGCGCCGCTGCCGATTGGCCGGCACCGATTGTCACTACCATCGAAGGTCCGGCAATCTGGTATGCTGCCGAAGATTATCACCAGGAATATTGGGACGGCGAAGGTCAGCGTAACCCCTATTGCCTTGCGGTTATCCCGCCAAAGCTGGCCAAGCTTAAAAAAGGCTTTGCGGAGAGGCTTGTTTCCTAGCATCATCGACTCCGGTCGCGCCGTAGAAGGAATTCGGTGCATGAGGTTGTCGAGATTTAGTCTTTCTTCGCTAGCTTGCCTGCTGCTGGTCTCTTGCGGTTACGCGGCGCCGGAAGGACCGCAATTTTCGCCGGAAGATATCAGCGAGCCCGGTGCGCTTTTGGCCAAAGGCAAGCAGCTGTCCAACGTATTGGGATGCGTAGGGTGTCACGGTCAGGAATTGACGGGCGAAGAATGGATCAACGAACCCGAATTCGCGGTTCTTTACACGTCCAATCTGACGCATGCGGTCCAGCGATATAATGACACCGAGATAGAGGGTATCTTGCGCACCAGCGTGCGGCGTGTCGCGACCACAGCTCATCACGGTCGGCGCC
>JANMPK010000274.1:0-7179 GCA_031369825.1 Sphingomonadales bacterium | reverse complement strand
CTGCTGCAAATACATGGCGGGCGAGTATCGCGCGCGCTTGATTTCCAGCCCATGCGCCATTCCCTGTGCGGGCGGCGGGGGTGGAAATATCATGCCTCATGCAGCGTCAACCTGTTAAAACACCGGAATAGCTGGCAGCTTCCGGTTGCGAAATCACGACAAGCTCCTGTTGAACATTTGTCGTGTTTTTCTGCTAGCACTCTCACTTAGCTACGGCAAGGGCGCGAAATCTTTTATACCTAATGCGTAATTAACCTCGTCTGGATACCGCGATTTACAGGTCCATGCTTAATCCGCTGTTTATCATGACGTGGGAGCTTTCGCATGGGGCGAAGAAATATCTGGACCAGACAGCCTTTCTCAAAGCATAAGAATGCCATGCTTGGGATAATGTTTTTTGCAGCCGTTCCATTTACCATGCCGCCTGCTTTTGCAGGCGCGATCCGCGATGTCGCGGCAAATGACAGCAGTATCATCGTGCAGTTTGATGATGTGGTAAACAAGGCAGCGGTGTTCACATTGGCCGGGCCGAACCGGATTGCGGTTGATATTTCCGGTGCGACCACCGGACCAGTATCGACCGCAGGCGGACCGGTGCGCAGCGTGCGTCAGGGGCAGTTCGATGCCGGCACTGCGCGCATAGTCCTCGACCTTGATCAGCCAGCGGTTGTTACCGGCGGCGCATTTTCTGCAGACGGACGTAGTTTGCGGTTGAGCCTGCGCTATGCCGCTGCATCGGAGTTTTCGGGCACATTGGGCCGCGCGCACACCGAAATTGTTCCTCCCGCCCAGTTCCGTTCAGAACCACCCAAGCGTCGTTACGAGGTGTCTGCCCCAATCAAAACAAGTGCTGCCAAGGGCCTGCCTAAAATCAGCGGCCCGGCTAACAGCAGTCTGCCATTGGTGGTGATTGATGCAGGGCATGGCGGCTATGATCCCGGTTCGATCAGCCCGCACGGCGGCACGCGGGAAAAGGATGTTACCTTGGCGATTGCCAAGTCCATCCGTACCGAATTGCTGAAAACGGGCCGCGTCCGCGTGGCGCTGACCCGCGACGCCGACCGCTTTATAGTTTTGGAAGATCGCTTTGCGATTGCCAGAAAAATGAACGCCGACCTGTTCATTTCCGTCCATGCAGATAGCGCGCCTAGTGCAGAGGCCAATGGGGCTACGGTTTATACATTGTCGGAAGTGGCGTCCGACCGCGAAGCACAAAGGCTTGCCGCGCGGGAGAACAAGGCCGACATCATCAACGGTGTGAATCTGGGTGGCGCCGACGCCAATGTATCGTCGATCCTGATTGATCTGACCCAGCGCGAAACGATGAACGTCTCGGCAGACTTCGCCAAACTGCTGATCCGGGAGGCTGGTCCCAACATGCGGCTGCGGTCGAATTCGCACCGGTTCGCGTCATTCATTGTGTTGAAAGCGCCCGATACGCCGTCAGTGCTGTTTGAGACCGGCTATCTCAGCAACGCATCTGATGTTGCCTTTTTGGCATCGACCGACGGCCAGCAAAAAGTGGGACGAAGCGTTGCCAGCGCTATCCAGGTCCATTTTGCACGGCGACTTGCATCGCGCTAAGCACCGTATCGTAAATTCGCGGCGTCTGGGTGATTAACATTGTGGACGTCACCGGCAAATCGGTTAGATAGAGCCGGTAATGGAAAATGACGCACCCACAACTGTGCCTGACAACGGCCAGACCAATATAAGCTATAAATTGCGGCGCGACGTTGATGGTTTCATCGGTCGTTGGAAAAACTGGTGGCAGAGCAAATGGTTTCGGCGTGCGACCTATGCGTTCGGCGCCTTATTGCTGTTCATGCTGCTAATATGGGCGGTTATTGGCCGCAATCTACCCGATGCCGAGGCGCTAGTGGAATATGAATCGCCGCTGCCCACGGTCGTGCGTGATATTGATGGCGAACCTTTCCACAGCTACGCACGCGAACGACGTGTGCAGCTGGAATATGCCGATTTCCCCAAGCTGCTTGTCCGTGCGTATCTGGCGGCAGAGGACAAAACTTTTTTCTCCCACGGCGGCATTGATTATCCCGGTATTATGTCGGCAATATTCGACAATATTTTCAGCAGCGGTCGTTCGCGCGGGGCATCAACAATCACACAGCAGGTGGCAAAAAACCTGCTGCTGACCAACGAGTATAGCTACACGCGCAAAATCAAAGAGGCGATCCTGGCCCAACGCATCGAGGGTGTGCTGACCAAGCAACAGATATTGTCGCTATACCTGAACGAAATCGCACTGGGGCGGCAATCCTTTGGTGTTGAGGCGGCGGCACAGGCTTATTTTGGTAAAAGTGTTGAGCAGCTCAAGCTGCATGAAATGGCATTTCTGTCGATCTTACCCAAGGCACCTGAACGTTATGGCCGTGTGAAAAATGCGGACGCAGCACTGGCAAGGCGCAATTGGGTGCTGGGCGAGATGTATGACAATGACTGGATTACCCAGGCGCAATTGGCCGAAGCCAAAGCCCAGCCGCTGGGCCTGATTGCACAGCGCGGCACAGGCTATAAAAATGTCGGCGGCTATTTCAGTGAAGAAGTCCGTCGCCAGTTGATCGAGCGCTTTGGCGAAACCGACAAAGACGGCCCATATAGCGTATATTCAGGCGGGCTGTGGGTGCGCACGTCGATGAAACCGGATTTTCAGCTGCTCACAACACAAGCGTTGCGTGACGGGTTGTTGCGCTACAATGCGGGCAAGGCTTGGAAAGCCAATATGGGCACCGTTGATGTGTCCGACGACCAATGGGCATCACGCTTTGCATCGACCAACATCGGTATCGACTATGCTAATTGGCGTGCAGGCGTGGCTCTTGGCAAAGGACGTGTGGGTTTTGCCGACGGCAGTGTCGGCCTTCTCTCTGGCGGGCCTGCCGCAATGAAGGCAGGTGATGTGATCGCCGTTGCACCCAATGGCGGCAACAGTTTTTCGGTTCGCTCTGTCCCTGAAGTGGGCGGCGGGATGGTCGTGCAAAACCCTTTAAATGGCCGCGTGTTTGCGATCCAGGGCGGGTTTGACTCGCGGATATCCAGCTTTAACCGTGCCACACAGGCACAGCGTCAGCCGGGCTCTACGATCAAGCCGTTCGTTTACGCAACCGCGCTGGATTATGGCATGACCCCGACCTCTATTATCGTCGATGGCCCCTATTGCGTCTGGCAATCGGCATCGCTCGGGCGCAAATGCTTCCGCAATTTCGGCGGCGGCGGTGGTGCCGGGCCGCAAACGATGCGCTGGGGGCTTGAACAATCACGCAACCTGATGACCGTTCGTGCTGCGAGTGATTCAGGTATGAACAACGTCACTGACACATTTCGTTCGATGAGCATCGGCGACTATCCGCCCTATTTGTCGTTCGCATTGGGTGCGGGTGATACGACTGTGCTCAAAATGACCAATGCCTATTCGATGCTGGTCAATCATGGCCGCGAACTGAAGCCGACTTTGATTGACTATGCGCAGAACCGCAGAGGCAAGGTGATCTGGCCTGCAAAGTGGAAGGCGTGTGGCGGCTGCAACACCAAAGATTGGGACGGCAAGGCCATGCCGCGCTTCTCTGCCGCTGGCAAACAGGTCATGGACCCGATCACTGCTTACCAAGTCGTCCATATGCTCGAAGGCGTGGTGCAACGCGGCACCGCGACGATCTTACGCGATCTGGACCGGCCCTTGTTCGGCAAGACAGGCACAACATCAGGGCCTACCAACGTCTGGTTCGTCGGCGGCTCGCCGCAGATCGTTGCTGGCGTCTATCTCGGTTATGATCAACCGCGCAGCTTGGGTGGTTATGCGCAAGGTGGCTCGCTCGCAGCACCGATCTTCAAGCAATTTGCGCGGACGGCAATGGCCGGTATGCCGAAGACGCCATTTGTCGCGCCGAACGGTGTGCGGCTGGTCCGCATTGACCGCAAATCGGGCAAGCGGGTCTATGGCTCATGGCCCGGTGATGACCCCAAAAGCGCGGTGATATGGGAAGCGTTCAAGGCCGAAACCGAACCCAAGCGCTCGATCCGCCAAGAAGAACTGGCCGCGCGCGGTGACAAGCCAAAGAAGAAAGAGCGCGCACAATCAGACAGCGACACCAGATCCAGCACAGCATCACAAGGCCCAAGTTCCGCCACAAAGCGCGACCAAGAATTTATCCAGCAAGACGGCGGGATTTATTGAGCGCTGCTACTTGCGTTTGCGCATTACACTCGTAAACTCAAAATAGGGTCGCCCCATCAAGCCGTTACGGCTTTCGCGGAGGCGTGCATGAGCAATTTTCAAAACAAGGTTATACTCATAACGGGGGCCACGTCCGGCCTTGGCGCAACGGCGGCGGTTTCGCTGGCGAGTAAGGGGGCGAAAGTCGTCATCACGGGACGCCGTGAGGAGCAGGGGCAGGCCGTGGTGGCGCAGATGCACGCGGCGGGCGGCGAGGGGTTTTTTATCAAAACCGACGTCACGATGCGCGCTGATGTCGAGGCGATGGTGGCAATGACGGTCGAAAAGTTTGGGCGGCTCGACGGAGCGGTCAACAATGCGGGTATCACCGGCGGCATGTTCAAGCCGCTCGCCGATTATGCCGACGAGGATTGGCATAGCGTGATCGACACCAACCTGACCGGCGTGTTCCAGTGTATGCGTGCCCAGATTCCCGCCATGCTGGCGAGTGGAGGCGGATCGATTGTCAACATCTCGTCGATCTACGGCACCGTTGGCGGCGACATCGGCAATGCAGGGTATGTCAGCAGCAAATGGGGCGTGATCGGCCTCACCAAGACAGCGGCGATTGACTATGCAAAGCAGGGTATTCGCGTCAACGCCATCTGCCCCGGATATTGCCATTCGGAGATGGTCGATCCCTATGCCGAGGCTGAACCCGCGTTGTTCGAGAAATTGCTCGAACGCTACACCGCGACGGGCAAGTTGGGTGAATCGCACGTCGTTGCCGACGCGATCGAATTCCTGCTCTCCGACAAGTCGAGCTTCATCAGCGGCGCGGCGATCCCCGTGCAGGGCGGCGAGCATTCGCGGCTTTATTGACGGGCGATAAATAGGGACAGTCCCTAATTAAATTGGGAGAGAGCGAATGACGGACAATTTTGACTTCATTGTTGTTGGCGGCGGTTCGGCAGGCGCGGTTATCGCCGCTCGGCTGTCCGAAGACCCCAATGTCACCGTCGCCTTAATCGAAGCCGGTGGCCGCCCGCCCGAGCGCGAGGCGATGCCCGCCGCCTGTGTCAGCCTGCAGCTCGATCCCGAAACCGACTGGATGTTTACCGGCGATCCCGGCAAGGGTGGGCGCGGTTTCAAGAACCGTCGAATGCCGGTCCCGCGCGGGCGTATGCTCGGCGGCTCATCGGGCATCAATTACATGGCTTGGGTGCGCGGCCATCCGGGCGATTTTGACAATTGGGAACGGCTTGGCGCGGACGGCTGGAGCTATAGCGAGGTCTTGCCGTGCTTCAAGCGGATGGAGGACCTGGTCCCGAGCAACGAGATTGCCATCGATCAAGAATCGCGCGGAACCGGCGGACCAGTCGGCGTTGCGGTGCGTTCCCCCGTCATACCCGCAGCGCGGCAGTTCGTGGCCGCCGCCAATGCCGCCGGACTGCCCAGCGGCGACTATAATGGCGCAGGCCGCTTCGACCCCGCTGGTGTCGCCTCGTTGATGCAGACCAACACGCGGTCGGGCAAACGCTCCAGCACTTTCCACGGCTATCTGGAAAATGCCGCCGAGCTTCGTCCCAACCTTACGATCATCACCGATGCGCTGGTGACGCGCATTATGATGAAGGATGCGAGCGAAGCCTTGACCGCGACAAGTATCGAATATCGCGATGCTACAGGCGCGGTGCAGACGTTGGATGCGACCCGCGAAATCATATTGAGCGCGGGCGCGGTCGGTTCGCCGCACCTCCTGATGTTGTCGGGCATCGGCCCGCGCCGCGAGCTAGAAGAAGCCGGAGTGCGTTGTCGGCTTGATCTGCCCGACGTGGGGAAGCATCTGAAGGACCATGTGCAGGCACCAATGTTGTTTCCTGCGCCGGGTATCGGGGTGCCGATGCAGGAGATCGGCATCTCTGCCGGTCCCGATGCCTTGCGCGCACCCGCCGGACCGCTGCCTGCCGATCCGGCAGACGATGACGCGATGCCCGCCGAACTCAAGCAACTCAAAGCCGAAGCGGAACGGCGGTTGGCCGAATGGATGGAAACCGGAAGCGGGCTGGTTTCGTCGTCGATCTACGACGGGGTTGCCTTTTTTTCGACCGGGTTCGCCGACCCGCATACCCATGATGCGCAAATCGGGTTCTTTCCTTCCGGGCTCGACGAGGCCACCTTTGCCAACCAGTTGAACCTCGATGTCGAGCGGACCATTTCGGATGCGTCCGTGGTGCTCGCACCCGACGCCGAAAATGTCATCCTGCTCGCCAGCAATGCGGTTCCGCGCAGCGAGGGCGAAATTATGTTGCAGAGCGCCGATCCAGCGGTGCCGCCGGCAATCATGTTCAACTATTTCGCCGATCCATATGATCTCAAAGTGATGGTCGCGATCATGCGACGCGTCCTCGACGTGGCATCGAACTGGCCGGGTCCGAACCGGCTCGGCCATTGGCGCGTTCCCCCGTGGATGGCCGAAATCCACGGCTATCGGGACGGTGACGAACCCAGCGATGCGCTGCTCGAAAACTATGCGCTTCACTTCGCCGTGACCGTCTACCACCTCTCCTGCACCTGCCGCATCGGCAGCGTCGTCGACCCGCATCTGCGCGTATTCGGCGTCAAAAACCTGCGCGTGGCGGATGCCAGCGTGATGCCTGAAATCCCCAGCGGCAACATCAACGCGCCTACGATCATGATCGGCGAACGCGCGGCAGAGATTATTGCTGCGGATCATAAGGTGAAGCTTGCTTCGATGACGGGAGAATTTGCATGACCGCCTATGTAGTTGCATCCTTCACCGTCACCGATCCCACGGAATATGACGCATACCGCCCTGCTGTCCTGCCTACATTCTTGGCACATGGCTGTAGAATTCTAGCTGCCGATTATGCGTCGCAAGCGATAGAGGGGCAGCCAAACCCAGTGACCGTCATCCTCGAATTTGCATCGAAAGCGGCGGCATCGGCCTGGTATGAATCGCCAGAATATCAGGCAATCAAGCA
>JANMPK010000253.1:0-4357 GCA_031369825.1 Sphingomonadales bacterium | reverse complement strand
CACGCCGTCTAACAGATCCATCCACCCAACGCGCCTTGATCGCATCACGGGCATTAGCAACCGCCTCCGCATGCGTACCTAATCCGGCGGGCAGCATTGTCTCGATTCGCTGGCGTATGGCCTTTGCCATGCCTGCCGATGCGCCGCCGGTGCCAACCGCAATCAGCACAGGCGCGCGCTCGACAATCGCGGGTGTGGTGAAATCGCAATGTTCGGGCCGGTCGACGACATTCACCAATAGCCCGCGTGCCTTCAGGCCATCGGCAGCAGTCAGGGCCGCCGCTTCATCGTCAATTGCAACAAAAGCGATCCTGGCGTCGCTGTCGCATGCACCCACACAGCTGCCACCAGCGCGTTCGATCAGCCGTCGTTTGGCATCGGCCGCGTCACCTTCACCGACCAGGATGACCTTGCGGCCCTTCAAGTTAATGAAGATCGGCAGCTGGTCCATTATTCCAGCCAGTCGGGGACATGCTCGGCAGCAAGGATTGTTTCGGGCGAAATCCGTTCGGCGACAATCGCGAACCTGTCGCCATCGACCAGAACCTCGGGCACCAGACCACGGCTGTTGTAAGTGCTTGCCATCGTTGCCCCATAAGCGCCCGCAGTGCGGAAAATCGCCAGGTCATTGGCAGTAACTGCGTCAATTTCGCGGGCTGTTGCAAAAGTATCGCCAGTTTCACAAACTGGCCCGACGATATTGGCGGTCATCCGCTGACCCGTCGGCTCGACCGCCTCGAAGTCATGCCATGCGTCATAAAGTGCAGGCCGTGCGAGGTCATTCATCGCCGCATCGACAATAGCAAAAGGCAAATTGCCGCCGCCCGGCTTCACGCGGATGACGCGGGTCAGCAGAACACCTGCATTGCCTGCGATCACGCGGCCCGGTTCGAACATCAACCGCACGCCCCAATCCTTGGTCACGCGCGCGACCATCGCGCCATAATCGGCGGGTGTCGGTGGGTTGTCACCCGAATGATAGCGCACGCCAAGCCCGCCGCCGAGATCGACATGGGTGATTTTATGTCCCGCAGCGCGCAGTTCTTGAACCAACATACCGACCTTTTTGAACGCGGTCTCAAGCGGATCAAGGCTGGTCAACTGGCTGCCGATATGAAGTGCGACGCCGCGCATGTTAAGCCCGGGCAGTGCCGCCAAACGGCCATAGATCGCCAAGGCCTTGTGCAGCCCGACACCGAATTTATTGTCGGCCTTGCCGGTCGATATCTTGCCGTGGGTTCCGGCATCGACATCGGGGTTGATACGCAACACCGCGCTGGCACGGTTGCCCGATAGTTCGGATATAGTCGAAAGCTCGCGGCCTTCTTCTTCGGACTCGATGTTGAACTGGCCGATCCCGGCTTTCAGTCCCTGCACCATTTCAGCCGCGGTTTTGCCGACGCCCGAAAAAACAATGTCCTCCGGCAACATCCCCGCCGCCAATGCCCGGTCGAGCTCGCCGCCGGATACGACATCGGCGCCGTAGCCCTGTTTCGCCAGAATTTTTAGCACCGCAAGATTGGGGTTGGCCTTCACGGCAAAGGCGATATGCGGGTTGTCGAGCGCCGACAGCGCATTGCGGAACACCTGTGCGTGGCGTTCGAATGTCGCACGCGAATAGACATAGACAGGCGTGCCAACGGCAGCGGCGATATCCGGCAAAGCAACTCGTTCGGCATGAAGCACGCCATTCATAAGTTCAAAATGGTTCATGGAAGAATGTGTTTAACCTGCTTTGGGCTTGGATTTATTGTCAGTATCGGGATCGGGCAACGGCACGGGCTCTTTGCCGGGGGGCAGATCGAACGGATCATCCTCGCGCCGTTCCGAGCGACGGAGTAATTCGTCGCTGCGACCGGGCCGCGCCTGTATAGGCGGGGTTGAGAGCGCTTCTGCGGACGACGTTTCCTTCTGGCCATAAGCCTTTGGTGGCAGGGATTGGCCGGTGCGTGGTTCGAGGTCGCCGACTTTGCCACACGCGGCAAGCCCGCAAGCCAGCGCGACAGTGGCAGCAACAAGGACACGTTTGCGAATCATATGCCCAGTTCCTTTTTGGCGACGGCGATGGCTTGCCTTACCCGAACCGGTGCGGTGCCGCCAGCGCTGGTCCGGCTGGCGACCGATCCGGCGACCGATAGATCAGGCAAGCTGCTATTGGCGAGGCGCGCATCGACAGCAGAGAGGTCGTCGGCAGAGATAGCTTCAAGGTCAACCCCGCGAGCTTCGCAGGCCTTGACCACGCTGCCGGTGATATGATGCGCCTCGCGGAATGGCAGGTCATGCTCGCGCACCAGCCAGTCGGCGAGGTCTGTTGCTGTGGAAAAACCGGACGAAGCAACTTCGTGCATACGAACGGTATTGAACGTCACGTTGCTTACCATTCCGGTCATCGCGGCAATCGACAGCGCCAGCAAGTCATAGGCCTCAAACAATGGCGGCTTGTCGTTCTGCATGTCTTTGGAATAGGCCAGCGGCAACCCCTTCATTGTCACCATCAGGCTGGTCATGCAGCCCATGATCCGCCCGGCATGGCCGCGCACCAGCTCGGCTGCGTCGGGGTTGCGCTTTTGCGGCATGATCGAGCTGCCGGTGGACCACGCATCGGACAACGCGATAAAACCATAAGGCTGCGACGCCCAAAGGATCATTTCCTCGGCCAGCCGCGACAGGTGCAACGCTGTCTGGGTGGCGGCGGTCAGGAATTCGATAGCAAAATCGCGGTCTGATACCGCGTCGAGACTGTTCGCCATCGGCATGTCAAAACCCAGAGCCGCTGCGGTCGCGGCGCGATCAATCGGGAATGATGTACCAGCAAGTGCCGCTGCCCCCAAAGGTGATTGATTGAGCCGCACGCGGCAATCGGCAAAGCGGCTCCGGTCGCGCTTTGTCATTTCATAATAGGCCATCAGATGGTGACCCAATGTCACCGGCTGCGCAACCTGCAAATGGGTGAAGCCGGGCATGATGCTATCGGCATGCTCTTCCGCGCGTGAGACTATTGCAGCCTGAAATGCCGCCAGTCCGGCATCGACCCGGTCAATCGCACTTCGCACCCAGAGCCGGAAATCGGTAGCCACCTGATCGTTCCGCGAACGCGCGGTATGCAGCCGCGCGGCCGGTTCGCCGACCAGATCGCGCAATCGGGTCTCGGTAACCATGTGGATGTCTTCGAGGGCCAAATCCTCCGGCACTCCATTGGCTTCGTATTCGGCGTGGATGGCATCTAGCCCCTGCTGGATAGCGGCATTGTCAGCGTCGGAAATGATACCATTCGCTGCCAGCATTGCCGCATGCCCCTTGCTGCCAGCGATGTCTTCGCGCCAAAGTCGCTTGTCGAAAGGGATAGAGGCATTTATCTCGCGCATGATATCGCCGGGGCCTTCACCAAAACGGCCGCCCCACATACTATTGGAATCTGAAATGCGTTTGGTAATCGCCCTGTTCCTTATGCTTCTGGGTGGCTGCGATAGTGGCTCAAAGCCCGCTGGGCAAGCGCAACCAGCCGCGCCCAGTGTAGCGGAAAAAGACAAGCGCACGGATGTCGGACTCGAAAGCGCCAGCGGTATGCGCGCGAAGCTTAGTTATAAATTTGCAGGAGGGCAGGCACCAAAAGCCGTGTTTACCGGTGCTGATGGCCGCGATGTCACACTGGTTGACTTTGCCGGACGGCCATTGCTGGTCAATATCTGGGCAACATGGTGCGCGCCGTGCAAAGCGGAAATGCCGACCCTCGATGCGTTGGCGGTGCTTGAAGAGGGCCGCGTTTCGGTGATTGCGGTGTCACAGGATCTAGAAGGCCGTGCGCCAGTAAGCGCCTTTTTCGATAAGGTCGGGATCGCAAACCTCGAACCTTATACCGACCGCGACAATGCGCTATTGGCGGCGTTCGACAACAACATCGCGTTGCCGACAACAATATTATATGATTCGGAAGGCCGCGAAGTGTGGCGGGTTATCGGCGGGGTCGAGTGGGATGATGCTGAAATGGCGAAGCTGCTAACCGAAGCAGCATAATTACATCAGGATACGGCGCACCCGGTCTTTGTCTTTTTTGCGGATCGGCGTCGATTCGGTCAGAGGCCGGACAATACGACGTTGTAATTTACAGGAGCAGTTGGCGTTTTCCGCACGCTCGCTCTCGCGCGCCAAAGCTGGTTCAGACGCAAAGCTAGATATTGCTACAGCGCAAGCCGTCAGCATAGTGAAAACAAAACTCCTCATAAGCCGAGTTTGCCCTGAAAAAGCTTGCTGCAGGATGAACGAAACCGGCCTTGACCCTAAGCTGTCTGGGAAGGCCCCGAATATGGTGGGCGCTAACGGGCTCGAACCGCTGACCCTCTCGGTGTAAACGAGATGC
>JANMPK010000219.1:0-1922 GCA_031369825.1 Sphingomonadales bacterium | reverse complement strand
TGCTTGCATTCGTTGTTGCGATGATCCTGATCTTCGTTGCCTAATTGACGGTTTCGCCCCGGCCAGGTGCCGGGGTTTAATCCTCATAAGGACGAGCGGATAACATGCCACAAATTGCCCAGATTCTTGAAACCTATGCGTCGCAGTTCTTCTGGCTGCTGATTGTCTTTGGCCTGATCTATTTTGTGATCGGCCTTGGCATGTTGCCGAAGATTGAAGCGAATATCGACGCCCGTGATCGCAAGATTGCGGACGACCTTGCGGCCGCCGAACGCGCCCGTGCAGAGGCCGATAGTCTGGAAGATGGCGGCAGCGCCCAAATTGCGGAGGCACGCTCCGCTGCTCAAGCCAAGGCCAATGAAGCCAAGGCGAAAGCAGCCAAGGATGCCGAAGCACGTCTGGCAGTCGCCGACGCGGAGATCAGTGCAAAGACCGCTGCTGCCGAAGCGGATATGGCGAAAGCCAGCGCAAAGGCAATGGCGAGCATTGAGGCTGTAGCAGCCGAAGCGGCGGCGGATATCGTCGCCAAGGTTTCGGGTGCCAAGGTAAGCGCGGCGCAGGCCGCATCGGCAGTGAAGGCGGTATTGGCCAATGGCTGAAGAAGCGAAAACAACCGAACTGACCGCCGAAGACCATGTAGCGATGGGGCATGGTCCAGATGGCGTTGCGACGACCGGCGCGAGTGCGGCTGAAGAACATGCTGTTCCGTCTGCATTCGGCTTTGATGCGACCATGCTTGTTGCGCTCGCCATGTTGGTGGTGATTGGGCTAGCGATTTGGAAAAAAGTGCCCGCGATGATTGGTGGCATGCTCGACAAGCAGATTGCCGGTATCAAGGCGCAACTCGATCAGGCAACTGGGCTCCGCGCCGAAGCCGAAGCGATCAAGGCCGAATATGAAGCGAAAGCCAAAGCTGCTGCGCAAGACGCCATCGACATGAAGGCGGCTGCGGTTGAAGAGGCCAAGCTGATCGTATCGCAGGCCAAGACCGACGCGACCAACCTGATCGCCCGCCGTGCGCAAGCTGCCGAAGACAAGATTGCCGCTGCCGAACGCACCGCAATTGCCGATGTGCGCGCCAAGGCGGCTGCGGTTTCGGCTGCTGCTGCCGCGCAACTGATCGCGGCGCACCATGATGCCAAGGTGGACGCTTCGCTGATTGATGCGAGCATCTCTTCACTGAACTGATTGATTGCTGCATCATGGGGCAATAAGAAGCCCTATGCTTATCCTCCGCACAGCCACCCTATCTGATAGTGATGCTATCCGAGCCCTGATGTTGCTGGCGATCCGCGAGTTGCAAAAGGACTATTTGACGCCTGAGCAACTCGAATCGTCATTTGGTGGCATGGGGCTTGATGTCACGCTGATCGAGGACGGCACCTATTTCTCTGTTTGGGATGGCGAGCAATTGGTCGGCTGCGGCGGATGGTCGTTCCGTGCGACATTATATGGCGGCAATCACAGCCCCGGACGCAGCGACCGCTTGCTTGATCCGCAAACCGAACGCGCCCGCATTCGCGCGATGTATACGCATCCCGATCATGTCAGGCGCGGCATTGGACGAATGGTTATTGAAGCGTCGGAGGCTGCCGCGCGTGCGCATGGCTTCAAGGCGCTCGAAATGGCGGCGACGATGGCGGGGAAGCCATTTTACCTGCTTTGCGGCTATGAAATTGAATCCGAATGGGAGGACACGAATGGCGCGGTTCCGGTGCCGCTCGCGACAATGACCAAAATCCTCGCATGAGCAAAGCTGATCGGCCTGATCAACCAAACGCCGCTTCACGCTTTAACGAGGAGAAGGCGACTTACTCCGTTCGCGGTTCCGAGCAGCCCGATCTGGAGGCGGGAGTCGCCGCGATCCGCAACGTCTGGAAAACCCTGCCGCCGAAGCCCGGGGTTTACCGGATGCACGATGC
>JANMPK010000213.1:0-1709 GCA_031369825.1 Sphingomonadales bacterium | reverse complement strand
CTTTTGATCGAAGCCATGCCACAATTATCCGGAGCAACCCTGATGCTTGTCGGACAAGGACCGGCAGAGCAGGACTACCGCGCGCTGGCCACAAGGCTGGGCGTTGCCGACCGCGTCCGCTTCATGGGCAATGTGCTACATGATGACTTGCCCGCAATCTTCGCCGCTGCCGACGTCATGGCGTTGGTTTCCGAAAATGAGGGCCTTGCCAACGCATGGGTAGAGGCGCTCGCCTGCGGTACGCCGGTGGTGGCGAGCGATGTTGGCGGGATCAGGGAATTGATAAAGACGTCTGACGCTGGCCGGATTGTCGAGCGCAATCCAACGGCGATAGCGACGGCAATAACCGAGTTGCTGGCCAATCCGCCTTCACGCGAAGCGGTAGCCGCCAATGTCCGCGTATTTTCATGGGATGAGAATGCACGGACATTGGCCGCATTTTTCAGGAATATTGTTGCGGTTTAAGGCTGCGCGCCAAAACCTTCGCTGGTCCGCTCGGCCTTTGGCCCGACGCTTTCGCCCGGCACAAAGCTGTGCGGGCCAACCTTCAGCCAGATCAAGATTGGCGCCGCCTGATAAATCGACGAATAGGTGCCGACGACAATACCGAACGCCATAGCGACGCTGAAACCAAAGATAACGCCCGGGCCAAACAGCACGAGGATGATCAGCGGCAGCGAGATCGAAACGCTGGTCATCACCGTGCGTGACAGCGTTTCATTGACCGATAGATCAAGCAATGCCGCCATATCCATCTTGCGATATTTCATCAGATTCTCTCGAATCCGGTCATAGACCACGACGGTATCATTCAGTGAATAGCCGATAATCGTGAGCAAGGCGGCGATGATGTTGAGGTCAAATTCCATGCCAGTAAGCGAAAACAGCCCGAAGGTCAGCGTAACGTCATGTACCAAAGACCAGATCGCACCCACCCCGAACTGCCATTCGAAACGTATCCAGATATAAAGCGAAACCCCGGCCATTGCCGCGAGCAATGCCAATATCCCTTTACTGAACAGCTCTTCGGATACTTTACCCGATACCGAATCCACGCCGTCGATACGAACACCGGGATAATCCGCCTTCAATTTGGCGGTGATCTTTTCCGCCATAGTGTTGGATAATTCGGGTTTTTTGTCAGCACCATCGGGTAGCTTCATCCGGATCGAAACCTGGTTTTCCTTACCAAAACGCTGGATCGTCGGTTCGCCATAACCAAGCGTGCTGACTTTCTCGCGCAGCTCGGTGACCGGCGCTGTCGCAACTTGCGTAAAGGTCGCCCGGATCATCTGCCCGCCGATAAAATCGACGCCAAAGTTCAGGCCCTTGGTTGCGACCAATCCAAGCGACGCGGCCATCAACAACAGGCTGATTGCGAACGCCCATGTCCGCCATTTGAGGAACCCGATATTGGTATCGTCGGGAACGAGTTTGAGCAGCTTCATGTCAAATTCCTCAAATCGTCAATTCGTGCGGACGTGTGCGCTTGACCCAGCGCGACACCCACATCCGGGTGATGGTAACCGCCGTGAAGACCGATGTGACGATGCCGATCATCAGCACGACGGCAAACCCGCGGATCGGACCGGAACCGAAGATGAACAGCAAAACTGCCGCGATGACATTGGTGCTGTTCGCGTCGAAAATCGCACGGCTCGCTTCTTTATAACCAAACTCGATCGCCTGCACGACTCGCCTGCCCCGTT
>JANMPK010000169.1:0-6109 GCA_031369825.1 Sphingomonadales bacterium | reverse complement strand
ATTACCGGCATTGATCTGGTGCGTGAACAAATCCGCGTGGCCGAGGGTAAGCCGCTGTCGATAACGCAGGATGAGGTGACCTTTACAGGGCACGCGGTCGAGTGCCGGATTAACGCCGAAGACCCGGTGACCTTCATGCCTTCACCGGGCACGGTTAGCTGGTATCACCCGCCGGGTGGTCTGTATGTCCGCGTCGATAGTGGTCTGTATCACGGGTATAAGGTGCCGCCATATTATGACAGCATGATCGCCAAGCTGATCGTTTACGGCGCGACGCGTGAAGGCTGCTTGATGCGGCTGCGCCGTGCGCTCGGCGAGTTTGTGATCGAGGGCATGAAGACCACGATCCCGCTGCACCAGAAATTGCTTGAAGATCCCGATTTCCAGAACGGCGATTACACGATCAAATGGCTCGAAGAATGGTTGGCGCGCGAAAACCCCTGACGTTATCCCGCCGCGAGGTGGTATTGGGACTGGCGATCGTCCCGCTCGCAACCTGTGTGCCGGTGCGGCCCGACAAGGATGTGCCGTTCGTCCCTGCCAAGAAAGCGGCGACGTTAGCGCCGGGTGATCCAAAGCGATTGGTGGAGTTGGTCAAGCTCGACCCGTCAATCAAACTCGACATGCGCTATGCGACGACCAACAACTTCACCGGACGCGTGCTGTATTCGGAGGCGCGCGCGTTTTTGACTGTTGCCGCGGCGCAAGCGCTCGTTCGTGCCAGCGCTGCCGCGAAAGCCGGTGGCTTCGGCCTCACTATTTATGACGCCTACCGCCCCTGGCGTGTGACCAAGCAGTTATGGGACGCAACACCAACGGGACCGAAGAAGAACTATGTCGCCAATCCAAAGCGCGGTTCCAAACATAATCGCGGCTGTGCGGTCGATTTGACATTGTACGATTTGAAGACTGGCCTGTTGGTTGAAATGCCAACCGAATTTGATGATTTTTCGGAAAAAGCACACCGCGATTATGCAGGTGCCAGTCCATTGGCGACTGACAACCGCGCGCGGCTGCAAGGCTATTTGGAAGCGGAGGGCTTTGTCGGCCTGTCGAACGAATGGTGGCATTTTGACTTCACCGGCTGGGAAAATTATCCGGTGATGGACGTGCCTTTCAACCAAATTTCCTGATTTCAACCGTTCATCGAAATGCCACCTTTCATGAACATGTATGAACAGTTCAGCTTCGCTTCAGAACGACTCCGGCAAGACTGACGTCAACGCAGGCGCATGGTGCCTCTGCAATTTGGAAACAGCCATGAAGAAATTTATCTTGATGAGTTTGGTCACCGCAACAGCGCTGTCGCCTATGGCGGTTTCTGCAGCCGAGGTCGTGCCGCAATCTGTTCGCGCTTCCGCTGATATTAATGCAAATCCCGATTTCCAGCGAGATGACCATCGCGGCGAACGACGCGCCGAGCGTGGTCAAGGCCGTAGCAGAGAAGACCGGGTCGAGCGTCGGCAAAGCAATGATGACAATAACCGCGGCGATCGCCAGCAATACCGCACAGAACGCAGCCAAGTAGAACCCGTCCAGACCAACCGGAGCGAGCGCCAGCGCGATGGCTATCGTGGTGAGCGCCGCGATGCCAGCCAGCAAGGCCGCTATTACGACCGCAACCGCGACGGCAATCTCGACCAACGCTGGGACCAGAACCGCGATGGCAATTTGGACCGGAATTATGACCGCAACCGCGATGGCCGGTTGGACCGCCGTCTCGACCGGAACAACGATGAACGGATTGACCGGCGTTATGACCGAAACCGCAATGGCGACATCGACCGCCGCTACGACCGGAACAACGATAACCGGGTAGACCGTTCGTATAACGGCGAACGCTCAGACCGCTGGAGTAGCAACTGGCGCAATGACAACCGCTATGACTGGCGCGGCCATCGTCAGCGCTACAGCAATTATTACCGCCCCGGTCGTTATTATTCGCCCTATCGAGGCCATAATTACAGCCGGATAAGCATCGGCTTCTCGCTCGGCTCCGGCTATTATGGCTCGCGCTACTGGATCAGCGATCCTTGGTATTACCGCCTTCCCCCTGCTTATGGATCGTATCGCTGGGTGCGCTATTATGATGACGTCCTGCTTGTCGATTTGCGCAGCGGACGCGTGGTTGATGTTATCAGAGACTTCTTCTGGTAAGCAAAACACCAGAAACATGAGAGGCCCGGGCGTCCCAACCGCACGGGCCTTTTTTTGCTTGTAACATGACATTAAGCTGGCACTCTCTCTCGACATTAGTTCAGGGAGAAAAATCATGTACCGGAGCATATTATTCGCCAGCGCAAGCTTGGCACTTGTAGTCCCGGCCCATGCCGAGACACAGGCGATCATCGTCGGCAACCTCATTGCTGAGGCCGATAGCGGACCAACCGGCCCGGCAGTCATCTTGGTCGAAGACGGTCGCATCAAGGAAATCGTTAAGGGCAGTGCAAATCCGTTTCAGGCGGACACTGTCATAGACCTCTCAAGCAAAACTGTCCTCCCCGGCCTTATCGACCTCCACGTCCATCTGACCGGTGACCCCGGAGGCGATTTCCGTGACGAGGCGGTCGATCCCGATGAATGGGGCGTTGTCATGGGTGTTAAAAATGCGGCGCTGACGGTGAAGGCTGGCTTCACAACGGTGCGCGAGGCAGGGTCTGCGCAGAATACCGCCTTTGTGCTGCGGCGTGGCACTATGGAGGGCAAGATCGCAGGACCGCGCATTATAGCCGCTGGCCCAGCGCTCTCTATTGTAGGCGGCCACGGCGATGTCACCGGTTTCCGCAAAGATGTGCTCGCCGCACTCGACACCGGCTACACCTGCACCGGCCCGCTGGAGTGCGCCGAGAAAGTGCGCAAAGCGTCGCGGTTGGGGGCCGACGTTATCAAGATTACCGCAACGGGCGGCGTCTTGTCGCAGCAGGGCCGTGGGCTTGAGGCGCATTTTACGCTTGAGGAAATGACCTCGATTGCCAACACTGCGCATTCGCTCGGGCTCAAGGTCATGGCCCATGCCCACGGCGCCCGCGGGATCGAGTCAGCAGCAGCGGCGGGCATTGACACCATCGACCACGGCACCTTTGCCGATGAAGCTGCGCTGAAGGTCATGAAAGCCAAGGGCACTGCGCTGGTTCCGACACTGATGGCGCTCGAAGGCGTGCGTGCAAGGCTTGGCAAGGGCATCTACACGCCGACGGTCGAGGTTAAGGCCAAACAGGCATTGGAAGTGGCTGGCCGCCAAGTCACCCGCGCCAAAGCTATGGGCGTGACCGTCGCGTTCGGCACCGATGCCGGTGTGTTTGAACATGGCCGCAATGCCAGCGAGTTCGCCTTGATGGTGAAGGCAGGCATGACCAACAAGGAAGCGCTGGCCAGCGCCACCACAGTCGCTGCAACCGAACTGGGCATGGAAAGCGAAATCGGCAAAATCGCTGTCGGCTATTCGGCTGACCTGATCGCGGTCGCCGCCAATCCTCTCGACGACATTCGCACTCTCGAAAAAGTCGACTGGGTCATGGTAAGAGGACGGGTCATTCCCTGATTCGGACCCGATAGATGCTGGCTGATCAACCGATTACAAAGTTCGACCCCAATAACGATCCAGCAAAGCTGGCGAAGATTGGCGTGCATGTCACCAAACGGCTGAATGCCAATCCGCTGGTGCAGCTGGTCGAGAACGCTGACGTGCAAATCTACGTCTATCAGGGCTTTTTAAGTCTCGGCGATTGTAAGGGCTTGATCGACAAGATCGACGCCGAGGCGGTGCCATCGACGCTCTACAAAGGCACCGAGCAAGCCGGTTTCCGCACCAGTTACAGCTGCCACCTCAACCGCTGGGACACCTTCGTCAGCCGCGTCGAGGCACGGATGAGCGATGTGCTCGGCATCGACAATAATTATGCCGAAACGATGCAGGGGCAGCGTTACCACGTTGGCCAGGAATTCAAATCGCACCATGACTTTTTCCACCCGAGCCAGGAATATTGGCAAACCGAAGGTGTCGCGGGCGGGCAACGCAGCTGGACCGCGATGATTTTCCTTAACGAGCCCGAAGAAGGCGGCACCACCGAATTCCCGCACATCGGCATCGGCGTTAAGCCGCAAGCCGGAATGATGCTGATCTGGAACAATGTAAAGCCCGACGGTACTCTGAACTACAAAACGCTACACACCGGCACACCGGTCAAGGCGGGGGTCAAACATATCATCACCAAATGGTATCGGCAGAATAACTGGCTGGAGATTAATACGCCCAAGGGGTGAGGGATAGACTGAGCCTTTGAGCTTGCTTTGCAGTGCATGATCTGACAAAATGATGTCTATGCTACCCATTTTCAAAACGCCATTAGGGCAAGCATATCAGCAAGACTGTAGTAGTTTCTTGCGCTTAGTAGAGGCAGAAACAGTTGATCTTGCTTTTGCCGATCCACCATTCAATTTGGGAAAAAAATACTCGTCAGGTATTCATGATAGTCTCGAAACGGAGGAATATCTAACATGGAGTAAGTGCTGGCTTGATGAGATGATAAGAACGCTCAAGCCGGGTGGATCATTGTTTCTCTGGAACTTGCCAAAGTGGAACCTTCCGCTTGGTGCTTATCTGGGAGACAAACTAACTTTCCGGCATTGGATTAGCGTTGATATAAAATACTCGCTGCCGATTCAGGGAAGACTTTATCCATCGCATTATTCCCTGTTGTATTTTGTAAAGGGCCCCAAACCGGCAATTTTTCACCCCGACAGAATACCAACCCCATGTTGCCGCCATTGCGGAGGCGAGCTACGCGATTATGGTGGATATAAAAACAAAATGAATCCAAAGGGCGTCAGCCTTTCTGATGTTTGGACAGATATCCCACCGGTCCGCCATGCAAAATACAAAAAGCGTGACGCCAACGCTTTAGCGCTTAAATTAATGGATCGTATTATTTGCATGGCTTCCGACCCAGGGTCTCTGGTGTTAGACCCGTTCGGAGGGTCGGGCACAACTTTCATTGCCGCAGAATTAAACAATCGGCGCTGGATCGGGTCGGAACTGGATTGTTCGACTATATTACAACGCTTTGAGGATATCGAAGATGATCGCAATCATCTGGCTGAGATCCACAGCAATAAGAACACGTTATTTAAGCGCAAAGATTTGGATCGTCGCAAGAAAAACGGCAAGCCTTTACCCTTAGCTTATCGGATTAAGCAAGACGTCGTTCCATGTGCGTGTGACCCTTTGGAAACACATGCAGCATTGGCCCGTTAGTTCTTATTTTGACCTTGCGCAGCACGACCGTCGTTGCCAACCTTTAGGAACGGAAAGGCTAAATCGTCGGTTAGTTCATCATGTTCAACAACACTGATAGCTAACAGCCCATGTTGCACCGTCGATTTGAGGCCTGCCCACATTGATAGATAGCCAGAAAGCTCGCTAATATTGCCAATTCTATCAGTCAGATGCTCATAAAGGTTGCGGCTGGGAACTATAAGGACACCAACTTCAATTACACCTGCGCTTAAAGCAATGGCTAACTTATTCATACTTCTATGGGATGAGGATATGTTCCCGGTTTCCCACTCAATGGCAATTTTTGTTCCATCTCTACCGCTTGTAACAAGGTCAAACCCACCAAAATCCGATGTGATTGGTTCGCGGTAATCCCCAAGCATTGGATAGAGCTTTATAGGTGGTTGCTGGCGATCACGGCCTAGATTAACTAAACCTTCAGATTGCCATCCCTCTTCGTTACAAATATGTTGGAGAAAGCTATTCCGGAGATATCCAACTCCGTTTCTTGCCCATTGATCAGTTGGGAGCCTGATCTTTCGGCGCAACGTTAGTCGACCTGAGCCCTTTGGATTGTCAATACTTTGGATCGAACGAACATAACTGTCATGTAACGATTGCCAATCGGATGATAAAACAACCCCGCCTTGATCAAACAAAATCAATGTTCGCAACCATTTCATAGGTTGCGCTCTGGAATGTCGGTGGTCAATGCAGCAACATCGCATTCAACAGCGACGCATAATTGGCATAAGACGGTGAAGGTTAAATTCCGTTCGCCTCGTTCAACTCCACCTACATATGACCGATCAATATGCGCGCGGTCGGCAAGCT
>JANMPK010000136.1:0-1841 GCA_031369825.1 Sphingomonadales bacterium | reverse complement strand
CGAAGCGATCAGCCGCACCGAACGCCGCGCGATGGAGGCCGAACGCGAAACGACCGACCGTTATGTTGCCGCCTATCTGTCGGCACAGGTTGGTGATGTCATCGAGGCACGTATCACCGGAGTGCAAAATTTCGGATTTTTCGCAACTGTTGAAGGTATTGGCGGCGATGGTTTGGTACCGGTATCAACATTGGGCCGCGACTATTTCCATTATGATGAGGCCAGCCAGACGCTGATTGGCGAAAAAACCCGGCAGGAATATCGCCCCGGTATGCGGTTGCAACTGCGCCTCGCTGAAGCCAACCCGATATCGGGTGCCTTGCGCTTTGAATTGCCTGAGGGCGGCAGTCCGTCTTCGGCGGAGCGCAGAACGCATAAAGGCAAACCGGCTAAATTCAGCCCCGGCAAACGCGGGCGGCCGTCGAATATTCGTCATCAGGGTAAGAAGCGCTAAGTATAATTCCAGCTAAACCTAATTGTCATTCCCGCGAAGGCGGGGATCCATGGCCTGAGGCTTAGACCATGGATCCCCGATCAAGTCGGGGATGACACAGAGTATGACGCAACGCCCTTCTTTTTAACTCAACTCGTCAATTTGCTCGTCATTGAGCGAGCCGGGGATCACCATCACCGGACAGCGTAACGTCCCCGCATTGGTCCCCGTAAAGTGCGTAATCAGCGGTCCCGGCGCACCCATTGCCGCCGCTCCCAGCACCAATGCGGCAATTTCGGGATGCTCCTCCAGCATCACCCGCACCACCTCGATAGCATCACCGGGCTTTACCGTAATCGCTGGTCTGTGGCCCAATTCCTCGAATATCGTGCCTGCGGCTGCTGTCACCAGCTCCTCGGCACGCACGCGGGCTTCTTCCTCCATCGTCGCTTGAACGCCCCCCCATGCGACAAAATCGGCCTGCTCGACCAGCGCCAAGATATGCACAGCACCACCGGTTTTTGCCGCACGGCGCGAAGCAAAGCGCAGCGCGAGCCGCGCTTCTTCGGTTTCGTCGATCACCACCAGATATGTCCGCATCGCAACCCCCCGCGCCCTGACTTTGCGCCCAGGCCTTTATGAATTCGTATAGCCTGCTTGAAAACCGGCGTCCGCGCAAGCATTAGCCGCTTGACGCTGCGGCACGCGCGGCTATTCGTTTTCGGTAACAAGCGACCAAAAAAGGCCTCAGGATGTCTATCGAACTCAAAATGCCCGCGCTTTCGCCGACAATGGAGGAAGGGACGCTGGCCAAGTGGTTGGTCAAGGTCGGCGACAGCGTGTCGTCGGGCGATTTGCTGGCCGAAATCGAGACCGACAAGGCGACGATGGAGTTCGAGGCGATTGACGAGGGCGTCATTACCGAGCTTTTGGTAGCCGAGGGCACTGACGGGGTGAAGGTTGGTACCGTGATCGCGGTAATTGCCGGTGAGGATGATGCAGCAGCACCTGCGCCAAAAGCGACGGCGGCCGCCGCTGCACCAGCACCTAAGGTTGAAGCAGTCGCGCCACCAGCGCCTGTTGCTGCGCCACCGCCTGCGAAGACATCAGGCGACCGCATTATCGCCAGCCCGCTGGCAAAGCGTATTGCAGCCGAAAAGGGTGTTGACCTTGCCACCGTCACGGGCACCGGCCCCAATGGGCGGATTGTGAAGGCTGATATTGGAGGAGCGCAAACTGGGCTTCGACAAGCTCAGCCCGAACGGATTGTGGAACCTGCCGTTCGTCCTGAGCCTGTCGAAGGACGGCAGCCAAGCGCTATTCCAGAAACCGTCATCCCGCACGAAGTTGTCAAGCTTTCCAACATGCGCAAAACCATCGCCCGCCGCCTGACCGGGTCCAAACAGAC
>JANMPK010000083.1:0-4193 GCA_031369825.1 Sphingomonadales bacterium | reverse complement strand
GGCATTGCGCTGGCTCTTTCGTCGACAGCATTGGTGCTCCCGATTTCAGGGACGCAATCAGCGGTTGGCAAATCTGCATTGGCAATGTTGCTGTTTGAAGACCTCGCAATTGTCCCGATTATCTTCATTTTGGGGGCATTAGCGCCGAACGCAGATGGCGGATGGGATGCCATTCTGACGACATTGTGGCAGGGTGCTGTGGTCATCATCGGAATGTTGGTCCTTGGCCGGTTTCTGTTGCCGCGCCTTTTCGGGCAAGCGGCGCGAACCAAAAGCCCCGAACTGTTTGTATCAATCAGCCTGCTCGTGGTGATTGTGGCCAGCCTTGTGACAGGCGCAGTCGGTCTTTCCCCTATTGTCGGCGCGTTGATTGCTGGCCTTCTGATCGCAGAAACCGATTATCATAACGAAGTCGAAGTGATGACCGCGCCGTTCAAAGGCCTTGCACTTGGGATATTCCTGATCAGCATCGGCATGCAGATTGATTTGCGTTATGTCGCCGAAAACTGGGGAGCATTGGTCGCAGCGGTCACCGGCGTTGTGATCGTAAAAGCGTTTGTTACAGGCGGTTTGCTCAAGCTAAACGGCGCACGCACCGGGACCGCAACCGAAACCGGCGTGTTAATGGCTAGCCCATCGGAAACGACATTGATCGTGCTGGGTGCGGCCGGAGCGGCACAGATTATCGACGCTAACACCATCAACTTCTGGCAGGTTGCTACTGCCATCGGCCTAACGATTACCCCGATATTGGCGCGGGTCGGGCATGATATGTCGAGGCGTATTGAGCTGCGCGAAAGCGATGACGAGGTCCACGAGCAGCCTGAGACATCTGAACCGCGAACTGTGGTCATCGGCTTCGGTCGCGTCGGTCGTTTGGTGGCGGACATGCTGGCCACGCATAGCCAGCCCTATATTGCAGTTGAATCCAACATTGATGCCGTCGCCGTGGGACGGCGTGAGGGCTATAAGGTCATATTCGGCGACATTTCACGGCCGGAGACGTTGGATAAGCTTAGCCTTGGGCATGCCAAGGCGCTGATTTTGACAATGGATCAACCGGTGCTTGCAGAGCATATTGTAAAGCGCGTGCGCGGTTGGATACCCGATCTCACCATCGTCGCCCGCGCCCGCGACGCCGACCATGCGGCGCGGCTGTATCAAGCGGGAGCGACAGATGCCGTGCCCGAAACCCTAGAAAGCTCACTGCAATTATCCGAAGCCGTGCTGGTCGACTTAGGCGTCCCAATGGGCCCGGTAATTGCCTCAATCCACGAAAAACGCGATGAATTCCGTCGCCAGATCAAGGAAGCGGGCGGATTGACGCAAGTACCGAAGTTAAAACTGACAACTTAGCCTACGAGCATCGCCTTGATAGCATCAAGAGCTGCCTGTGCCTGTTCAGCACCCGCCGGCCCACCGCCTTGCGCCATTTCCTGACGGCCTCCGCCGCCCTGCCCGCCCATAGCCGCGGTTGCAGCGCGCACCATATCTGGTGCGTTGATGCTAGCCATCAAGTCAGCCGACACGCTTACCACAACCGTATTACTTGCTTCGTTGGCCGCAACAATTGCAATAACGCCGCCATCGGTTAGCGCCTTCATCTGCTCGTCGGCAAGACCGCGCAGCATTTTGGGTTCGATGCCAGCGATGACCTGACCGAGGAAAGCGGTACTGCCGACTATTTCTACTTCAGCCTTTGGTGCTCCACCGGAACCGCCGGACATTGCCAGCGCCGTCTTTGCGTCAGATAGCTCTTTCTCCAACCGTTTGCGTTCGGCCATCAAGTTTTCGACGCGGGCAGCGACATCGTCAATGCCGGTTTTCAGCAAAGATGCGACATCCTTCAACTGGCTTTCTCTTCCGGCAAGCCACAATCTTGCAGCCTCTCCGGTCAATGCTTCGATCCGTCTGATACCGCTAGCGACCGCGCCTTCGGAGACGATGGTGAGCAAGCCGATATCACCCAGCGCATTGACATGCGTGCCGCCGCACAGTTCGACCGAATAGCTCGCGGCATCGCCCTTGCCCATCGACAGAACGCGAACCTCGTCGCCATATTTTTCGCCGAACAGGGCCAGCGCTCCGGCGGCAACCGCATCGTCAGGAGTCATCAGCCTCGTAGTCACTGACTGATTACCCCGAATTTGCGCATTCACGTCGGCTTCGACCAAGGCGATCTCTTCGGCGCTCAGCGCCTTGTTGTGCGAGAAATCGAAACGGAAGCGGTCGGGCGCAACAAGGCTGCCCTTCTGGCTGACATGGCCACCGAGCCGGTTGCGCAACGCCGCGTGCAGCAAATGCGTGGCGCTGTGATTGGCGCGCACCGCATCGCGGCGGGCGACATCGATTTTGAGCACGACGACATCGCCGACTTTGATTTCGCCATTTTCCAGTGTGACTTGATGGGCGTGCAAACGGCCAAGGGGTTTGGCGGTATCGGTAACAACACCGCGCATGCTCGCCCCGCTGATGACGCCAGCATCGCCCATCTGGCCGCCACTTTCCGCATAAAATGGCGTCTGATTAGTTAATACAGTTACTTTGGCTGGCGCATTGACTGGAACTAGTTGTTCGAAACCGTCAACGAGAAGCGCCACAACCTGCCCTTCGCCTTCGGTCGCGGTATAGCCGGTGAATTCGGTCGAGCCAACTCGTTCGGCGATGTCGAACCAGACATCGTCCGAAGCTTTCGCGCCAGAACCCTTCCAAGCCGCGCGCGCCATCGCTTTTTGATGGTCCATCGCCGTGTCAAATCCGGCACGGTCAATGCCGTAACCTTGGGCACGCAGGGCATCTTCGGTCAAATCATACGGAAAGCCATATGTGTCATAGAGCTTGAACGCGGTTTCGCCAGCCAGCGTCGCGCCCACAGCCATCCCTGCGGTTGCTTCGTCGAGCAGTTTCAATCCCTTGTCGAGCGTGCGTCGGAACTGCGTTTCTTCTTGGCGTAACGTTTCTTCGATCAGCGGCTGTGCGCGTAGCAATTCAGGGTACGCCGCACCCATTTCGGCGGTTAGGCTGCCCACCAGACGGTGCATCAGCGGGTCTTTAGCACCGAGTATATGGGCGTGCCGCATCGCCCGGCGCATTATCCGGCGCAGCACATAGCCGCGGCCTTCGTTCGACGGCAGGACGCCATCGGCGATCAGGAAGCTGGTTGAACGCAAATGGTCGGCGATGACGCGGTGGCTCGCCTTCTGTTCGCCCTCCGCCTTGCTATGCGTCAGTGCCTCTGATGCTTCAATCAGCGCGCGGAAGGTGTCGGTGTCGTAATTGTCGTGAACGCCTTGTAACACAGCCGCAATGCGCTCCAGCCCCATTCCGGTGTCAATCGACGGCTTGGGCAGTTCGGTTTGGGTGCCGTCTTCATGGCGTTCGAACTGCATGAAAACCAGATTCCAGATTTCGACAAAGCGGTCGCCATCTTCGTCTGGACTTCCCGGAGGACCGCCAAAAATATGGTCACCGTGGTCGTAGAATATCTCACTGCACGGACCGCACGGACCGGTATCACCCATCGACCAGAAATTGTCATTAGTCGCAATGCGGATGATGCGTTCTTCGGGTAGTCCAGCAATTTTGCGCCAAAGGTCAAACGCTTCGTCATCGGTATGATAGACGGTAACGGTCAAACGGTTCGGGTCCAGCCCCCAGGTCTTGGTCAGCAATGTCCAAGCGTGGGTAATCGCATGGTCCTTGAAATAATCACCAAACGAGAAGTTACCGAGCATTTCAAAGAAAGTATGATGCCGCGCGGTATAGCCGACATTATCGAGATCATTATGCTTGCCGCCCGCACGAACGCATTTCTGGCTCGATACGGCGCGAGGGACAGCACGGCTTTCGAGTCCGGTAAACACATTCTTGAACGGCACCATGCCGGCATTGACGAACATCAATGTCGGGTCATTATACGGGACGAGCGGCGCAGACTGCACCACATCATGGCCAGCACTCCTAAAATAATCGAGAAAAGCGCGGCGGATATCGTTGGTTGAGGTCATAATGCCCAAGCGCTTAAGCTAGGGCAACGCGCCCTGCAAGATGGATATGTCGATGAGCGTCAGCGATCACGCATAAGCGTAGGGTCCGCCTTTTTCGAGTGCCTTCTGATAAGCAGGGCGAGCATGGATGTTGGCGACAAAAGCTGTCAACTTTGGCTTGTCTGCGGCAAGCCCCATTTTGACCGC
>JANMPK010000046.1:0-1992 GCA_031369825.1 Sphingomonadales bacterium | reverse complement strand
GAACACCAGCATCATCGACGCGCGCGCTCTGGCGGGTTCGATCGCTTGGCGCAGATAATAGGGCACAACCGGAGGGCCCGGCATCGCGGCAAAACCGGTGAGGATGCCCGAGGCGATGCCGGTCGCGGCGGTTTCTTTTGGCCCGGGGGTAAAGCCGGGCTTTTGCGGCAACAGCACCAGCAAAAACGCGCCAATCGCAATTGCAGCAATCAGCAACCGCGCGACATCGGGCGTAGTCTGCTTCAGCAACCATATACCAAGCGGCGTTGCCACCACCGCGAACGTAGCAATGGTCAGCGCGCTTTTTCGGTCGGCATCGGCGTAGATGATCTTAAACCCTACCGGCCCGATCAGCACTTGCAGGAGGATGCCCAACACCACCGCCTCGCCTGGCGTCACAATCAGACCCAGCAGCGGCACGAGAATGATCGCCATGCCAAATCCGGTCAGCCCGCGAATATAGGCCGCGCCAAATGTCATCGCCGCTGCCCCCGCCATCAACAGCGGGTCCACTCCGGCCAATACGGCGGCGGGGTTCAGCATCAGCCTCGCAAATCGGGGGGAGTGGCTTCGGCGGTCAGCATTGCGATGGCTTCGTTGAGCGTCATGATCCGCTGCCCGTCGGAACCCAGCGAGCGGATGGCGACCTTGCCTTCCTCGGCTTCGCGCATGCCGACGACCAGCAGATGCGGGACCTTGGCGAGTGAATGCTCGCGCACCTTGTAATTGATCTTCTCGTTGCGGAAGTCGCTTTCGACGCGGATGCCTGCGGCTTTCAGCTTGGCGGTCACGTCGGCGCCATAAACATCGGCATCCGACACAATCGTCGCCACCACCGCCTGTACCGGCGCGAGCCAGACGGGGAATCTCCCTGCATATTCCTCGATCAATATGCCGATGAAGCGTTCATAGGCACCGAAGATCGCGCGGTGCAGCATTACCGGGCGGTGGCGCGCGCCATCTTCGCCGACATAGCTGGCGTCCAGCCGCTCGGGCAGCACCCGGTCAGACTGAAGCGTGCCGACCTGCCAGGTGCGGCCGATCGCATCGGTCAGATGCCATTCAAGCTTGGGTGCGTAAAACGCACCTTCGCCGGGCAGTTCTTCCCAGCCATATTCAGGTGTCGCCATTCCGGCGCGAATAACGGCCTCGCGCAGTTCGGCCTCGGCCTTGTCCCAATCGTCCTCCGACCCGAAGCGCTTTTCGGGACGCAGCGCCAGCTTGACCGAATAGGTAAAACCGAAATCCTTGTAAATGCGGTCAGCCAGTTCGCAAAACGCCCGTGCCTCCTCGACGATCTGATCTTCGCGGCAGAAGATATGCGCATCGTCCTGCGTGAACTGGCGAACGCGCATGATACCGTGCAGCGCGCCGTGCGCTTCATTGCGGTGACAGCAGCCATTTTCGTAAAAGCGTAAGGGAAGGTCGCGGTAGCTTTTTGTGCCCTGTTTGAACACGATGACGTGCGCGGGGCAATTCATCGGCTTGATCGCCATCCAGTCGGCATCTGCGGCCACCGTCGGCGCGCCGCTTTCGCCACCATTATCGAGAGGGGCAGGAACGATGTCCGGCACGGCAAACATGTTTTCCGCATATTTGCCCCAATGGCCCGATTGCTCCCATTGCTTGACGTCCATCAGCTGCGGCGTCTTGATCTCGCGGTAGCCAGCACCGGAGATGGCTCGGCGCATGTAATCTTCAAGCGCGCGGTAAATGACATAACCCTTGGGATGCCAGAATACCGAGCCATGCGCCTCGGCCTGCAAATGGAACAGGTCCATGTCCTGCCCGATACGGCGGTGGTCGCGTTTCGCAGCTTCTTCGAGGCGCATCAGATGCGCGTCGAGCTGCTTCTTGTTGAGCCAGCCGGTGCCGTAAATCCGCGTTAGCTGGGCATTTTTCTGGTCGCCGCGCCAATAGGCACCCGACACGCGCATCAGCTTGAAAGCTGCCGGATCAAGCTTGCCGGTCGAAGCCAGATGCGGCCCGCGG
>JANMPK010000162.1:0-9145 GCA_031369825.1 Sphingomonadales bacterium | reverse complement strand
CGGGCCGGATGAGGGGCAGCGCCGAGCCCGGAAAATTATTGAAATTCAATGACTCGGACCAACAGGAAAAATCCATGAAGGACGTCACAAACCTCGGCATCGAAAACCTGTCGCTGGAGCTGCATGAGGATGGAGTGCTGGTGGCGACGCTGAACAGGCCTGACAAGCGCAATGCCTTGAATGCGCAGACGATTGAGGAGTTGGTGGCGCTGTTTTCGGCGATACCGCAATCGGGCGTGCGCGCCGTGGTACTGGCGGGCAAGGGGGATCATTTCTGCGCCGGGCTTGATCTGGTGGAGCATCACCGAGAAGTGCGGAGCGCTTCAGACTTTATGTATATCTGCCGCCGGTGGCACGCGGCATTCGAGCGCATCCAGCATTGCGGCGTGCCGGTGATCGGTGCCCTTCGCGGCGCTGTTGTTGGCGGCGGGTTAGAACTCGCCTCTTCCTTTCATATTCGCGTTGCCGATGAGACCACTTATTTCGCTCTGCCGGAAGGACAGCGCGGTATCTTCACTGGAGGGGGCGCTACGGTTCGTGTTGCCCGCATGGTCGGGGAAGCCCGCATGGTCGATATGATGCTTACGGGCCGGGTTTATTCGGGACATGAGGCAGTTTCGGTTGGCCTGTGCCAATATCTCGAAAGCCGCGACACTTGCCTGCGTAAAGCTATCGAAATTGCAAAGCGTGCGGCAGAAAATCCCGCGCTTTCTAACTTTGCGATCACCTCAGCAATCGCCCGAATCGGGAATATGGCAGCAAGTGACGGCTTCTTTGCCGAAGCATTCATCGCGGGGATTACAAATACACAGGATGCATCGAAAGAGCGGCTCGAAGCGTTTTCAAATAAGACGGCGCCTAAGACACTCAAGACCTGAGGACTCGTGATGGACAACACCGAAGATTCTGCCTTAGTAACCCTCAGATCGGAGACGGGAGCGGTCTCGCGGCTAATCCTCAACCGTCCGCAGGCAGGCAATAGCCTATCCACGATCATGATAGCACAATTACACAAGGCACTTACTGACATAGCCGAGCGCAGCGATATTAAAGTCATAATTCTGTCAGGCGCAGGAGAGCGCGTCTTTTGTGCGGGGCATGACCTCAATGAATTCGCATACAAGGAGGCCGCCCATGACTTCAGCGCGCTCGCGGCCTTGATGCAGCAGATCATGGCCCAGCCGCAAATTGTCATTGCAAAAGTGGAAGGGGCTGCAACAGCGGCAGGATGTGAACTCGTAGCGGCTTGCGATTTGGCGCTCGCGTCATCGGCCGCTCGTTTTGCTGTGCCCGGTACCAACATCGGGTTTTGGTGCCATAGCCCACAAGTGCAGCTCAGTCGTTTGATTGGCCGCAAACAGGCTATGATGATGCTTGCGACTGGCAAGCTCTTTCCGGCGACCCACGCGCTGTCTATTGGCCTGATCAATGAAATTCATGAACCAGATATGCTGGAAGCGGCCGTCGATTCACTGGCCGCTGAGATTGCATCAAAGTCAGGCGCAATTCTCGCTTTGGGCAAGCGGAGCTTCCACCATCAGGCCAAACTTGACTTGCCAGAGGCCTATGAATTTGCTGGGGATTCGGCAAACGCAAATCTTCGTCATCCGGACGCGATTGAGGGCATCGCCGCCTTTCTTGAAAAGCGACCGCCGAAATGGGCTGATAAGGTCATGCCAATTCCCTCTTTATAGCTGATTGTATGTCAGTGATCATCGGATGTGTATTGACACCGCCATCGATCCCTGACGACGAAAAGAGCAGCCCAATGATCCGCCGCTGGGTAAATCCCATTAGTTCCGGGTGCACGACACCGTCAAGTTTGTGTGATTGAGGCATTACAGTGATACCAAGGTTCGCTCGGACCATTGCAAGTGCACGCTCGTCATTATCTGTTCGATAGGCAAAGAAAGGTCTCACCCCATGGGCGACGAAATGGCGGCTGACGTCGTTCAATGCTTCGCAGTGGCGTCGGACTATCATCGTTTCGTTCGCGAGCTCTTCAGGTGCTACTGACCGGCGATCCGATCGTAGATTTTGCCTATTCGCTGCTTATGTACCGGGTGCCATCGGCACTGCCGTGGGGCCTTGCAGATCGCGATTTGCGCTCGCTCGGACTACCCGACGAAGCGACATACATTGCAAATTATTGTAGCCAAGTTGACCGAGAAAATATTCCTGATCTCGATACATATATTTTGTTCAACCTGTTTAGGATGGCAGCAATTATTCATGGTATTAAGGGTAGGATACTAAGGGGGAATGCGGCATCTGCGGAGGCCGGAACGATGGTAGCGAATCTTGATTTAATTGCCCACATAGCGCGAAAAACGGCAGCCAATGAACCTTTTGGAGGTGAAAAATCATGACGTCTGTAATTACTCGCTAAGTCACAGAAATCGCTTGTTTTCCGGGTATTAGATTGATTTTGTGTTAGCAAGCTAACACAAAATAGGCCAAAAATTGCAAATTAACACAAAGTTCTAACACCAAATCTAACACACAACACAAAATATGGCTTTATTATCTAGCAATATCAATAATTTATATATTCAGCCTTCCAACTCATAACCTGAAGGTCGTAGGTTCAAATCCTACTCCCGCAACCAACAAAACCACTTAATTATAATAAGTTAACAAAAAAGCTTCGTTTTCCAGATTGGGGCTTTTGTTTGTTTAGCATTCAACCCAACAGGTCGGCTATAGACACGCGAAGGCAATTCTGCCGTTTCGACTTATATATCGAAAGCCATGATAACCTCTGGTCTTCAATCATAATCCTTCCTTGAAGAGCTTTGTAAATGCGACATTGTCGGCCAACCGAAATCGCCCCGCTCATTTATACCAATATGTGTTGCATGCTTAATTGCTCTGTTTCCGATTGAATGACGCCAAGTGGCCGTTAATACAGTAACAGAAAGAGGCTGATTTCATGAAGAGCTACGTGGATGCTGAGCTTCTCCCTGTTGTGGGACTCTTGCCTGCTATAGATTTTGCCGGCGATTCGCTGGCTGAAATCCGCGCTAACATGGACCTAGGCGTTCTTGATGCATCTGCGGACACCCCTTTCCCGGTCACTGTCGTGCAGTCATTGCGATAATAAATCGGAACAAACACGAAGGCCAGAATCAACAGGCCGACAAAGGCGCATATTTCCCACCAGGCCAGCAACAGCATTTGATTGCCATTCATGCCCACCAGCTGCTCGGTTGACAGGTTGGTGAGGGTTATTGCACCCGCCACATATAGCCATGTGAGCCCTCCATCGGCTAGAAAGACCTCGCGCGTGGTGCCCGATTCACTGGTCCGCCCCCGCCTTTGCTGCGCACCTTCCGTTAAGTAAGTGCGGCTATCAATAAGGTCAGCCCGAAAAATATGCCAAGCTGGGGCGCCGACGATCCGCCTTCTAACATTTGCATAATCCACCACACCCCCGATAATAATCATATTAATATGTTAATAGCAGTGAAAGCTATATTCTCCGTGCGAGAAAACAAGCACTGAATGGTGTCTGCCCCGAATGTCGCTACACCTCATCTGATCGCACGCGCCGCAGGCTTACGCCAACCGGAGTCAGTCCCGAGAGATTGCTACGGCGCGGAACCATTCTGAGTTCGAAGGGCGCCGCTGTGCATTCCATCGGCGTATTAAGCCCATTAATATGATTTAGTCTTGCGAACGAGATAGCTTCGAGCTAACGTTGTTACTCATGGTGTCTGCGAGACATTCTGTCAAAGCCGACTGCGGAGGTAAGTTCTAAGCATCGAAATGGCTGATTTTGGCGTGCCAAACGGCAAAAGTTAACAGCAAACGATAATGCCGGATAACAATAATCGGCAAAAACAATAATTTAGTTTTAGCGGAGGGAATAATGCAAATCAAATCACAGCTACTGCTGGGTGCCGTATTCGGGATCTTAACGTCCACGTCAGCTTATGCGCAATCAGCGCCTGAAACAAACCCTCCCGAAGATCCTGGCGATGCAATCGTGGTCACCGGCATTCGCGCAAGCCTTAGCAATTCTGCTGCGATCAAACGCGATTCCAACGCTATAGTCGACGCTATCAGCACCGAAGATCTTGGCAAGTTCCCCGATTCCAATGTCGCCGAATCGCTCCAGCGTATTCCCGGTGTCTCGATCGACCGCAGCAACGGTGAGGGTCGCTTCGTGACCGTTCGCGGCTTTGGACCCGCGTTCAACACTGTGCTCGTCAATGGCCGCACATTTGCCAGCGACAATCAGGGACGCGAATTCAGCTTCGATCTTCTGGCGGCCGAGTTGATCAGTGGCGCTGAAGTTTATAAAAGCGCTCAAGCGCAGCTGCAAGATGGCGGCATCGGTGCCACCCTCAATGTCAAAACACCCCGTCCGCTTGATCTGGGCGGCTTCAAGGCGGTGATCTCTGCCAAGGGCCAATATGAGCGTAACAGTGACAAAATCGCGCCGCAGGTTTTTGGCCTGATCAGCGACACTTTCGCGAACGATACAATCGGCTTGCTGGCATCGGTATCTTACCAAAAGCGCGATTCGTTGGTTCAGTTCACGCAGAACCGCGGATATTTGCAACTAAAAGCTCCTACCGGTTCGGTGCCGGTTCCGCCTCTCTTTAATCAATTTTTTCCTGGGGGTAATGGAACGCCTCTATTCCTGCCCCGCAATCAGGACGCCGGGATTGACACGCAATCACGCGAGCGGCTTGGAATTACTGCAACCGCACAGTTCCGGCCGAGCGACGCGCTGACTTTTACGGTTGATGGTCTTTATAACAAATTCGATGTCGATTCCCGCGTGGAATCGCTAGGCAGCTGGTTTGAGCCGTCAAGCTACACCGCCGTCGCGATTGATAGCAACCGGTCGGTTACTGCATTGACCACCAACGGCATCGGCGACCTCATCCAGACCTCGAATAATCGCTTCGTGAAGACGCGCGCAGTTGGCGGCAATTTGGAATGGAACGTCAACAGCAATCTGAAAGTGAAACTTGACGCTTCATGGTCGCGTGCGACCGATGATGCCGGCGGCAAGAATTACTTCACCGTTATCGGTATCCCGAGCACCTACACCTTCCAGCAGGCAGTTGGCAGCGGCTTCCCGTCGACAATAAATTATACTGGCGATCTGACGAACCCGGCGCTTGGCCGGACCCATATCGCACTACGGACAGGTAATGACGAGTCCGAGCGCGTGATGGAGTATAAGTTCGACACCGAATGGAAGTCGGACGGCGGTGTGCTTGATGCGGTGCGTTTCGGGCTGGTGAACACCAACCGCAAAAAAAGCAGCCAGACGATCGCGACCAACGCCAACACATTGTGTCTGTATTGCGGATATAATGAGACATCGAACCCATCGCTGCTCAGCCCGCTTAATCTGGGTAGCTTCCTGGGCGGCAACGGATCGGTACCAACGGTATTTCAGCGCTATGACGCCAATGCCTATTTTGCATTCCTAGAAAGCGCGGCCCAAGCGGCGGCGCGCGATGCGGCACGGGCACTTGCTCCTGGGACCACGGCTGCACTATTGGCTGCTACCAATGGTTTCGACGCTGCGGTTCAGTCAAACTCATTTTCGATCAATGAAAAGGTCTATGCGGGCTATCTCGATGCCGATTTTAAGGGCGATCTCGGTTCGATGCCGTGGGTGGTCAATATCGGCGCTCGCTACATGCACACCGAGCTGACAGCGAACGGCCAACAGCAGCAGCTGCTGGACCTTTTGCCAGTGCTGGGCGATCCAACGATCTACTCGGGTGTGTTTGCCAATGGCGGCGTGCCTCAGGCGTCGCAAGTAAAGTCCAGCTATGACTATTTCCTGCCCAACCTGAACATCAAGATCAATCTTACCGACGATATCGTGACACGTTTCTCGGCATCGCGCACGGTCACCCGTCCGCAGGTCCGTGACCTGGCGCCGCGCACCAACTTTGATGTGTTGCGTCCTGCCAGCCTTGATGCAAGCGGTGGCAACCCGAACCTAAGGCCTTACACGTCGACAAATTTTGACCTTTCGTTCGAATGGTATCCTTCGACAACCACTACATTGTCGGCTGCGGTCTATTACAAAAATATCAAAGACTTCATTGTCCAGACACGGTCGGATGAAGTCTTCACAATCGCCAATGCCGGGAATTTGCCGATCGGGAACGGGATAACCGGTCCCAATTCGGCGACTTTCAGCGTTCGGCGGCCGCGCAATTCCGATACCGCAACGGTTCGCGGCATTGAACTCAATGCGGTGCACAGCTTCACCTATTTGCCATCCCCGTTGGACGGCTTTGGCATGGCGTTGAATGCTACATTTGTGAAAACCAACTCCAATTTCGATCCAGCGACGACAACCGAGTCATTCGCAATCGAAGGCCTTGGCAACAGCTATAACGCCACAGTCTTTTTCGAAAAGAGCGGGTTTGAGGCCCGAGTAGCATGGAACCGTCGCGGTCGATTCCTCGAGGCGCTGGTCACGCCCGGGCAAGGCGGCGATCCCGTGTTCAGGCGGTCCTATGATCAGGTTGATGTCCGTGCGAGTTATGATGTGTTCGAATTTGCCCAGATCTTTGTAGAAGGCACCAACGTGCTCAGTTCACGCAACATCACCACCGGTCGTTTTGACAATCAGGTGCTCGATTATGTCGATACTGGTGCGCGCTACGCGGCGGGTGTGCGCGTCAACTTCTGATCTGTTACAATAATAACTGAACGCCCTCCTTCGCACATAGCGTGAAGGAGGGCGCTCTGGCATGAACGAGTTGTAAAATGATAGGAATGTATCAATGAAGCTGGCAGCTGTTCTTTTGATGTTGTTGGTACTTCCGGCTACCCAGGCCATGGGCCAGCCCGAGCGCAAGCAGCCTGCCGCAATCCCGCCATTGGATGCGCCCGCCTTGTCGGCATTGGGCATGCATCGCATCGGCACACAGCGGATTGACATCGCGGTACCGGGTGCCTCCACCCTGACTGCACAAGGGCTGGTTACATCACCTCGGTCAATCAAGGCGCGGATATGGTATCCGGCGAAAATTTCGGGGCGTGCAGCCCGCACCAGCTTTACACATAAATTGCCCCAGCCCGATGGCAAGGGCGCGAATTTCACCATTGCCAGTTTGGCGGTCGAGGGTGCTGCGGTGCTGCAGGGGCAGCGCTATCCCTTGGTGGTCGTGTCGCACGGTTATAATGGCTGGGACACCTTCATGACCTGGCTGACCGAAAATTTGGCAACCAAGGGCTATGTGGTGGTCGCTATCGATCATAATGACCAGCGCGCATCCGGCGGAATGGAGCTTGCTTTGTCGTTCAGCAATGTGCTGCTGCACCGGGCGGCAGATCAGCGCGCAGTGATCGATCATTTTGTTGATCGGGCAGCGAAACCCGGCGATCCGCTGGGCCGTGTGATCGATGCCGGGCAACTGGGGTTGATCGGCTATTCGATGGGCGGCTTTGGCGCCCTTGCCACCGCCGGAATGGACTATGATCCTGCCAGCCCGGTATTTGCTCAACTTCCCGCTGATGCTCGTGCTGCAATTTTTGCAAATCAGGCCGCCGGCAAGCCCATCGCCGCGCGCATCGGCGCGGTCGTGACGCTCGCCCCTTTCGGCGGACGGCCTGAAAACCGCGCCTGGAATGTCGGGGCGGTTGCAAGCTTTGCCAAGCCGATATTGATGATCGGTGGCACCGACGATGACATCGTGGATACAAAAACCGGGGTGGCCTGGATTTTCGATAAGATGGCCAGCAATAAGCGCCACTTTCTGCAGTTCCGCAATGCGCGTCACAATGTCGGTGGCAACCCGCCACCGCCCGAAGCGGACAGCGATTTTTCAACCCGCGAATATTTTGCGGAACCAGTATGGCGGACAGAACGGATCAACGCTATCAATCAGCACTTCATTACGGCATTCCTCGATCTGAATCTCAAAGGTGATACGGCAAAATCCGCCTATCTTGACGTGACACCCGCCATTTCAGGTGAAGGGCAATGGCCGGTTGCGCCATTTACGAATGTGGGTGGGCAATATGCCGGAGATCAGGAACCCGGCTATTGGCGGGGCTTTCAGCGCCGCTGGGCAATCGGCTTGGAAATGCAAAGCGGCGGGCCGACTCAAGTGAAACCCTGATACCGCGACCGGTTCACCGTTTACGCTTGTTCCATGACCAGATCAAAGGAAGCGATCTGAGCTTCGGATCGCAGATTGTGCAACTGCCGGATGCGGTTGAACTGCGTCATCGATTGGATGATCGTGTATATCGGCCCCAGAAAATCACGGGCATGCAAACCCAGCAGCACGTCCGGCGCAGCCGCCTTCAGCTGTAGCGGGCTGATCGAATAAAGCCCCTGTATCAACTCTGGCGGCCCGCTTTCAAGATGTACGGTCACCGAAACCGGCCTTATCAAACCCAACGGAAGCAGCGCTGCAATAAACTCGTCCGCGTGTGCGCGGCCCTGCTCAAGCTTATCCAGCATATTGCGAATGCGGAGCAGGGCGGGCGCTTCGTTGCCATCATGGTCAAACAGGGCATCACCCGTGTCCGTCGTCACCAGGGCACTCGCTTCATTTATACAGAGGGCCTGATCTGGTCCGCCTATCCGAAAAGGCGCCGTCAACACTTCTTGCGGCAAATACACAGCCTGCCAGAAATCACCGTCGAGGAATGTGTTGGTGCCGGGGGATAGGCCAAATAATGCTGTCAGACGGAACTGCCCGTTATTATTGTCTTTCATGAATACCAGCGGATAATCAGCAGCGGCATCGGTGATCTCATGCAGACCCAGCGTAACATGATTTGTCGCTGCGAATGCGTCCAGATCGATTCCCGGCACCAATCGAACGTCGCCGTGCCGCTCTGAGATGAAACGAAACAGATGCGAGGCATCGTTCATATTGTTTGCAACCCATATTGGCGGATCTTGTCTAGCAGATCGCGATGCAAAGGCATGTCCTGAACCGATCGCTGCCGTGACTGGACGACCGCTGCAAAGCATTGGCGCGCCAGCTGGGCGCCCTGCGCTGAGCCCGGCCTGGCGTCATATTGCGTTTCAAAACCCATCCCGTGCATCACATAATGATAGCTGGGCCAAGAAAATATTTCCTTTTTGAACGCGAAATCCTGCGGCCCTGGGGGGTGATAGCGCCACAACTCCAACCTCTCC
>JANMPK010000490.1:0-8418 GCA_031369825.1 Sphingomonadales bacterium | reverse complement strand
CATGCGGAGAGATGGCTGAGTGGTCGAAAGCACCGCACTCGAAATGCGGCGTGCCGGTGACGGTACCTAGGGTTCGAATCCCTATCTCTCCGCCATTTATCATTGAAAAATATAGATTAAATGGTGTAGTGCGGACTTGTTCCCTTAACAGCTCCCTAATACGTCGCCCGCTTGGCTTAATTCCTTACTTATGGCAAACTTGGCAAACAAGGGGGCAAGCGATGTTACTTATAGTTCAAATTGCAGCGGGCATTGTTCTTGGCGTTGCAATCATCGCTTATAGATCGGCGCTGCTCAAATCAGCCAAATGGATTGCGTATGCCGCATTTGCGTTGGTCATGCTCGGATTGGTTATTTGGGGTGCGAACGAAGCTGTCAGCGCCGCTAAACCTTATACTGGTCAGTTTTTTTCAAAAATCGGTATGATCATTTTCATGATTCCTGTTCTCGCATTCGGCGCAGCGGGCGGCTGGGGCCTTTGGGAATTACTGCGTATCGTTTTGAGGAGGGAAAAAAAGCCTCGCTCCGACACTTTTGAACTAACTATTTTTGCTTTTATGAGCATGCTCAATGCAATGATCGTGGGGCTAGTGACATGGCCGCTACTTAGTTACACGGTTGCAGGCAGATGGTATGGCCAGATTGACAATTGGTCGAGAGCAAACGGTTTTGCAGATGGTGGCGCAATTGCCGTGGCTTCAATATTCTGGCTATGGCCTTATTTGCCCTTGGCGCTGATTTGGAAACGCCGGATGCGGGTAGGTGCAACTCAAACAGATGACGAGAAATTGGATACTCAATTCGAGAGCTAAATCCGGTTCCAGTTTTCAAATTAAATCTTACACACCCTACGCGACAAGTTAGGGTAAATTTTGGCGGTTTTTGGCGCGTTTCGGGCGGTGGTAGCTTTTCAATTAAAAATGATTTGCCGCATGTTTGCAAATCGTTTCCAATGCATGCCTGTTGAAACTGGCGAAAAACAGCCGCTTTCAGTTTAGCGTCCCTAATGTCGCAATAATTTGAATCTGATTAGGTTCAAGTCACGACGATCCTTGCCAATTCCCGCAAATAGCGCGCCGCCTGCATGGTTTTCGTAGATCTTCCGCCGTGCTTCCAAGCGTTACGATTGCCTTTTGGCGCGCCCGGGTTTGTCCCGCCGTGCATCCTGCAACGCCGTTTCCCCTTCACGGCTGGAGATTGGCATTCCGCACCCTTGCGCGTCCGGGCTAAACAGCGTGGCGCTTGCTCCAGCCGCTGGGGCTGCATGGGATTGATTGGCTGTTTCTGCATTTCTCTGCCCCTCTGAGTGATGATGAAATTCGTCTGCGATAACGGCTTGTCCGCCCTCATTTACATGGACGTGGCGAACGATTTGCTCACGCGGCTGGTGCAACTTGGCCAGCGCCTCCAATGTCGCACGGCAATTGCTTTGGGCCTTTAATGCCAGCCGCCCATAGCGTTCTGCGGCGTCGATATACTCCCCCATATTGAGCGCCGTTCGCCGCGCTAGTTCGGTAAACATGCTGTCCAGCGTTATAGCTTGGGAAGCCAGTAACCGGCTCGCAATGGCAAGATCGCCTGCCTCTGCTTTGTCGCCAACTTTCAGCACATGGTGAACATAATCCATAAGCCCGGGATGCTCGAATGAATCGCCTAGCAGCTTCCCAGCGAACGATGACGCTGTGGCGGCATGGCGAAAGCCGGGGTCGAGCACCTTGCGGGCCATCGCCATTGCGCCGGTTTCGTCGGGAGTTTGCTCCACTAATAGCGCGTCATTCGGTTGCATTCCGTCAGTCGGTTTCTTGCTTTTTGCCATTGTCAGTCCTTTGCCTTACGCGCCTTTGCGCCGATGTTTTGAGATGTGCTGCAACGCTTGCCGATGATGCGACCGCCTGCCTCCAGCCGCGTTAGATCAAATTGCTCCGCTGCCTTTGCGTCTGCACCTTTCAGGACATAGCCGAACGCGACAGCAAGATTGTTCGCATGTAATTCAGGATTGCCGGTTTCCAGTCCCAGCTTTCTGCCAATGGGCCTGCTGCAAATGACGCCTTTTTTTGGCACTTCGCCTGATATGCGTCGTAGCCAGCGCTTTTGCAGGCCTGTCAGGCGCTTTATCAAATCAGCTGGAACGTGGGCTAGCAAATGACAATGCCAGCCCTTGTTTTCGCCGTTCTCATGCACCCAAACCCATGCCGTTTTGCGTTCTTTTCGTAACAGCCATTTTGTCAGCATGTCGAGAAAGCGCCCGGTCGCCTTCACCATATCCGCAAGCGCCACTCCAGCCGCCTGCCAATGAATTGTTATCATGCGGGTGAAGGGCAGGCCGATTGCCCTTGCATGGCGCTCAGCGGCCTCCAGATTGGCAATTTGCGCCGATGTGAGCGCATGGGTTTGTCGGTCGGCACGGTTGCGCGCGCCGCCTCTGCCAGTGCTGCAAGGCAAATGTGCTGCCACACCTAATCTTAGGTAACTAATTGCAACAGCCGTGCCAGTTCCCGAGATTGGCAGTTTATGAGGGGTTAGCGACGTGGGCGGTGCTTTTGAAACTTCACCGCTTTTCGGATTCGGTGAAGTTTCAAAGCTGCCGCCATGAAGCGCGCTCGAAAGCGGTTTTATCACGGCGGCAACATTCATTTGGCTATCCAGACAATAGCCTGTTTGCCCGTCGCGTTCGGTCTGCGAAGCCCGCTATCGCGGATTAAGCCTTTGCGTCTTAGCTCGCTTGTGCGGGGCTGGATTGAATAGCGGTCCATGTTCAGCCGTGCCGCAAGTTCATCGGCGGTTACGCCGTATAGGCCAGCTTCGCGAATAGCGGCCTCTGCCATACGTTGGAGCCGCCCCAGCTTTGGCGCAATGGCATTCGCAGCTGCAATTGACGTGTCCACATTCCGGTGGCCGGGTGCATCGGGATAAACGCTCATAGCGCCCCTCCCTCTGCCAGTGGTGGCAATCCGTTGCGGTCCAATAGCTTTGACAGCCAATCGGCCTGCGCTTCGCTCATGGGCGTAGGATCGACCGCAAGCTGGCCAAGGAATTGCCCTGCCTTGCGGCTCAAGCGGTATTGGCCATTAAGCAGGCCAAGCGCTGCCTGCCTTTGATCGGGAAAGAGCTGGTCAGTCATGCCGCCCCTCCCCAAAGCAAAGCCGCGCCACGGCCTGAGCCGTCGAATGCGATAGGCAAAAACGTCGAGCAAGCATTTGCGCTTGGCGTTCCGATACGGTAGGAAAGGGATGCAACCAGCCGACAAGTTGATTGCGCGAAGCCCCGGCCTGCACGCCGGGGTTTTGCATATTTGAGGCCATAGATCATGCCCCCGCTTTGTATTCAGGGAGGCTGGCCAGATAGGCTTGCAAATCGGCAAAGCTGACTAGCGTTCGCCGCCCTGCCTTTCGGGCGGATAGATCGCCCCGCTTTAGCGCCTCATAGATCGAGGTGCGCGACATGCCCGAAAATTGAACGGCCTCGGGCAAGGTGCCATATACTTTTGTCATTGGGAAATTCCCCTACTGTTCGCCGCGACAATTGCGGACACGGGGGAATGTAGACGAGGTCGTAACCGTATTTCGGAAGTGCCTAAAATTCAAGTTTTGGCAGAATCCTAAGCCTCCGCTAGTTCACGCTCGAAACGGCGATATTCCTGCCAAAGATTATCAATGCTCGATTCGGGCAAGCCGAATTGCTTGGAAATTTCTGCGATTATCTGCTTTCGCGTGCCGCGCGGCGGTCTGGTCGAAACGTGCATGACGCGGGGAGCGCCGCCTTCATAATCGCCGCCGTATGTTTCCTCCTCAGCTTCAAAGCCTCCAATAACGTGGTTCCCGGCGCGCTTATGGAGCAATGACTCAATCTCGCCAGAGTGATCCTCGTATTCGGGGCTTGCGAGCCATGCTTTTCGTTCCGGCACCGGGATGGCATTTACGCCCTCCTGTCGCCGCCGAATTTCTTCTGCATGGGGAAGGGCAGTAAGACGCGCGTCCATCGCCACTTTGGACGCCACGCGCAACCGAGTTTCACAGGCTTGGCCGATTCCGACCATCTCCCAAAATTCATACTTTCGCGGGCGGCCCGCACCACGGCGAGCGCCACCATGTCTACTCATTTCCGACTCCCAAGCGGTTCCCATGTTGCGGCGGGGAAACGCGTGGGATGCGCGTTTGTCGGCTGGCCTGCCTATCCCCGTCAGTCACGATATTGGCGCGCAATGACGGCTATGCAAGGCCTTTGCCTTTTCGCAGCATATCGAGCGCGTTCATCAAGTCCCATTGCTGGCCAAAATTCAGGACGGTGCTATTTGCGACTTCAAAGGCTTGCCGGTGTGACTGAGAATAGGCTGCTGAGCCTGCCAGCCGTCCAATGACTTTCAGCCGCGTCGTTTCGTCCAGTTCGGCTAGTATTGCGTGGGCAAGAATAACGCCCGGATCGCTTTCGACCGCCACAATTGCAGCGGCGCGCTTTTCGGCCTCTCGAACGCAGGGAAGCTGGTAAGGAAAAGTTTTCCGCTGGGTTTCGCGCTGCACCAGTCGTGCGGCTCTGCCTGCTTTGTTGTGCTGTTGCTGGACCTGGGTATGCGCTGCCGTTGGTAAGATCGTCACGTTATCAGGCAAGTTACCGCGAAGCTGGCGAAGGGAAGGGACGCGATTTGTCATGCTAGCACTCCTATCGGTTCGGCGGCTGGCGTCGGGTTGCCGCGCGATTGCTATTCAACTCGATACGCCACGCCAAAACGCCCCATAATCTCGCGCTGGTCTGTCCCGTATTCAGGCGCGTGGCAAAGGTCTGCCGCGCCTTCCCATTCGCTTCCCCAAAACCAGCCGCCGCGCTCTCCGCTCCAGTATCGACCGCAACCGTCATCACCGGCAAGGCAATGATCCTCGTCCGGGTCTGACATTTCATCGAGTAGCGTGATTGCTGCCTCTGCGACGGCCTCCAGCGCGGTCTTATCCAACTTTGAAAGTGTCCGCTTTGCTTTGGCGACGTTCGCCATCTGCGGCTTCGCAGCCTCTCGCGCACGGTCTTCCCAGCTAGAGCCATAGTAACTCACGCCGCCGCGCCCCGAATTGGCGTGACGCTTGCGCCAGCCGCGCCGTCGCTAATGCAATACGTTGCCCAATCCGCCATGAGCCGCCGTCTTTTGTCAAACAGATCGCCGCGTCGGTAAGCGGCCTCTGCTTTGTTGCCGATGCTATGTGCCAGCGCCATTTCGCAGACTTCATGAGCATAGCCGGTGCATTCGGCGCTCCAGTCGCGGAAAGCGGACCTAAAGCCGTGAACGGTGCAATCCAGCTTCATGCGGCGCAACAACATGGACATGGCCATGCCAGACAGCTTGCCGCCTTTGTCGGCTGGAAAAAGCCAGACTTTGCCCAATGGTTTTAAGACCTCCAGAATTTCAATCGCGCGCGGGGCAAGGGGAACGCGATGCTCTTTGCTCGCCTTCATGCGCGCGGCGGGTATTGTCCAAATCGCCTTATCCAGATCGACTTCGCCCCATGTCGCGCCAAGCACTTCGCTAGTGCGAGTGGCGGTCAAAATGACAAATTCCAGCGCAAGTGCAGCCATTGCTTCGCGCGCCCGTAATGCTCCCGTAAATGCGGGCAGGTCGGCATAAGCCATCGCCTTGTGATGGCCGCGTGACAGCTTGGCGCGGGCTGGCAAGATTTGCGCGATATGGCCGCGCCAGCGGGCAGGGTTTTCGCCATCGCGGTAACCGCGCGCCTTTGCTGCATCGAGCAAGGTTTCGATGCGTCCCCTTACGCGGCTGGCAGTTTCGGGCTTGTCCTGCCATATCGGCTCCACGATTTGCAGGACGTGCGCCGTGCCAATGTCAGCAACGGGCAAATCGCCGATGACAGGATAAACATAGGTGGCCAGCGTATTGCGCCATTGCTGCCGGTGTTTGTCATTTCGCCAACTGCCTTCATTGGCAGCGATATGCGCCTCTGCAACATGCTTGAATGTGATGCCCGCTATCTGTGCCGCCTGAGCCGCCGATACTGCCTCAGCGGCCTCCCTCTGCCGTTCCACAAAGGGATCGACGCCCGCTTTCACCCTGAGACGTAATGCCGTTGCGAGATCGCGGGCTTTGGCGAGTGATATTGCGTCCGGTCCAGCCGCCGTGCCTAATCCCAAATCGCGCGACTTGCCGTCCAGCATGAAGCGGAAAACCCAAGAGCGCGCGCCGCTGTCTTTCACAAGCAGGTTTAATCCGCCGCCATCTGCATGGCGTCCCGCCTTTGCATTTTTGACAGTGAGAGGCGTCAAAGCGTGATTTAATTTGCGTGGCATATCCGGTCCGTTCCCTAAATGGCTCCCCGATAATACACTGGTTTTTAGGGAACGCAACCGGACAACGTTGGACGCTTAGACTAGTGGAATATGCCCAAAGCCCTGCAAATAGGTCAATTATGAGGATGTATCGGGATAGTTCGGGACGATAGTTCGGCGGACTATCTCTCCGCCAATTTATGCTGATGGCTTATTGTGTTCTGTTAGGCGTTGCGGGTGTCCGGTTTGTTGGCTTGCATAGTAAGCTCAACGACTCTTATAGGCATTACAAACATCTTTAGGGTTTCATTATTCCCTGAAGGCTGTCTCGCTCAACCTTGATATTGGCGTCAGCAGATAGGATAATATCGAGCGTTTCTCGCCCAACAGATTGACCATCGCCACCATGCCTGTGCCGATCCGTAGAGGTTTCCCGTTTCCATCCTTCAACGGAGCACCAGTTGTTCTGACCTGCACCGAATAGAAACTCTCCTTCAACGCTTCGTTGTAAATCGCATCTGGAGATATCGAGATAACCTCTCCTTCCATCCAACCGAAGATGGCTGAATTATAAGCAGTAATTTCGATACGGGCCTTTTGACCTAGTCGCACATTTGCAATGTCCGAAGGTCGTACCGAAGCATCTACTAACAACACAGATTCAACCGGAACAATCTCAACCATAGGTTCGCCTGCTGCGACCGATCCGCCCACAGTGTTCACCAATATCCGGTTGACGATACCATTCATCGGCGCGCGCAGCGTGGTTCGGCTGACTCGGTCTCTGAGCGCAGGCAAGGCACCCTGCTGCGTGGATAGTTCGGCCTGAACCTGTGTTAGTTCAGTTGCCGCGCGCGATTTCCAATCGCTGCGTTGCTGGGCGAGGCTAGCGCGCGCTTCGGCGACACCGGCTTGCGCGCGTGAAAGTGCTGAGTTCGCTGCATCCAGCTCGCTGCGCGCCACAGCAGCAGCATTTTCAGCACGTACAAGGTCTATCTTTGGAAGAATTAGCTTCATCGCCATTGGACGAATCAATTCGAGTTCCTGGTCTGCCGCTTTCAAGGCCGATTGACGCGCCGTTACCGATGCCTGCGCCTCGGAAACTTGCCGCTGCGACTGGGTAACGCGCGCCTCGGCTGCTGCCATCAGGCTGGAATATTCGGAACGGCGTGAAGCATAAAGCGATTGCTCCATTTCGACCTGATCGCTGCCCGACCGCGAAGGAGAGAAACCGGGATTGCGGCCAAGAACCTCTCCGCGCAGCCGGTTAGCCTTTGCTTGCAGCGCCTCGACACCAACCGCGCTACTGTCATAAGCAGCCCCCGTCAGCGTTGGGCTAAGCCTGATGAGAGAGGCACCCTTGGTCACCCGGTCGCCAGCTTTGACGTTTATTGCTTCAACAACTCCGCCCTCAAGGTTAGATACGACCTGTAATTTAGCACTAGGGATCACTTGCCCGTTGGCACGCACGGTACGGTCAATTTTGGTCAATGCAGCCCATATTATCGCAATCAGGAAGAACCCACCGACCAAATAAAGCATGAAATTCGCGGCGCGGCGCGGTTCGACCGCGAGCATCCGGTCTTCATAATGCTGGATAGCGGTATAAGGAACAATATCAGTCATCAGCCGACCTTTAACAAAGCGATTTTCTTACTGATCTGGTCAGGCGTACCATCGACCATGATCCGCCCGCGTGACATTAACATGACCCGGTCCACCAGGGCGAGCAAGTTGGGGCGGTGCGTGATTAAAACCAACGTACGTCCCTCCAATTCCGCTTTCATTTTGCTGATCAAGGCATTTTCGGTATCGGTATCAATCGACGAAGTTGGTTCGTCGAGCACCATGATCGGTGGGCGGCCATACATGGCACGCGCCAGCGCAATCGACTGCCGCTGTCCGCCCGATAGTCCTTCGCCGCGGTCGCTTAAACGCAGTTCATAACCATGTGGCAATGTCGCTATAAAATCATGGGCACCCGACATTTGCGCAACGCGGTGCAATTCTGCTTCATCGCCTTGTCTGGCGAGTTCAATATTCTCCCGGATTGTGCCGGTGAACAGGTTATTATCCTGCAATAAGGCACCGATCTTAGACCTGAAGGAGACTACCTCCAGCTGACGGATGTCAATGCCGTCGACCATCACCAAG
>JANMPK010000159.1:0-3153 GCA_031369825.1 Sphingomonadales bacterium | reverse complement strand
ATGGCGATGTATCAGGACCGGATTTTCGCGTTCACACCCAAGGGCGCGCTGCACCAATTGCCCAAGGGTTCGACGGTGGTTGACTTTGCCTATGCCGTTCACACCGACCTGGGCGACAAGACCGTCGGTGCGAAGGTCAATGGCCGCCATGTGCCGCTTCGGACGCAACTGGTGAACGGCGACATGGTCGAAATCCTGAAATCGAAGGCGCAGCAGCCCGAACCGACCTGGCTCAATTTCGTCACGACTGGCAAGGCGCGCGCCGCGATCCGCCGTCATGTAAGGCACCGCGAACGCGACGAGCTGATCGCCATTGGTCGCAAGCTCTATGACGAGATTGCCGAGCGGATGCCGACCAAGATTGGTAAGAAGGCGGTTACCGCCGCGCTCAAGCGCCTGCATCTCGAAAACGAAGACGACCTTATGCACGCGGTTGGCGCGGGCAAGATCACCGATCGCGCGCTGATGGAGGCGCTGGTGCCGGGCTTCGGGGCCGAAAGTGCCGACGGCGAGTTTCCCAATCAGGAACGCGCGATCTCGATCCGTGGTCTAACCCCTGGCGTCGGCTATCATCTCGGCGATTGCTGCCACCCGATCCCCGGAGACCGCATCGTCGGGCTTCGGCTTCCCGACCAACCGGTTGAGGTCCACACCATCGAATGCGACCGACTGGCGAGCGGCGTCGATGCCGACTGGGTTGATCTGAGCTGGGGCCAGGGCAGCGACGGCGCGTCGGCACGGCTGCGCGTCGTCATCCACAACCGGCCGGGAACGCTTGGCGAGATTGCCGGTATCTTCGGCTATCACAAGGCCAACATAATCAACCTGCGCATGACCGCGCGCGACAGCGAGTTCCACACTTTTGAAGTTGACTTGGAAGTCCACGATCTGCCGCACTTGATGCGGATCATCTCGGCGCTACGGTCTTCCGAAGCAGTGGCGACCGCCGACCGGGTCTATGATTGATTACCAATCCGGCCTGTCTATTTTTTGTTATGCGCATCCAAAAACTTTACGCTCTCCGCCACTACAGGATAATTTCCACGAAACAGCGTACCTAACGCCAGCACAAGATCATTGTGACTGCCGCCTTGTTGCGGGCGGAGCGTGATGTCGCCGCCCGCAGCTTTTTGCTTGGCATAGAGGCTATTGGAATTGCGGATGCGAACGACCGTGTCGTCGGTGCCGTGGATCAGCAAAATCGGCGGCGCATCCTTGCGGACGAACGTTATCGGCTGGGTGGCTTTGGGGTCGGGAAATGTGCCCATCGCGGCGACCGCGCGCTTCGATGTGAAGGGGTAGAAGTCGGCGGCTCCAGCCAGACTGATTGCGGCGGTCACCGGCTTGTCGCCCAGCCATTGCGGATCGAGCGCGAGCATCAGTGCGTTATATGCCCCTGCCGAATGGCCCGCAACGCTGACACGGGCCGGGTCTCCGCCATATTTGCTGATATTGGCCTGCACCCATTTGACCGCCGCAGCGCTGTCTTCGACGAAGCCAGGAAAACGAACCTCGGGCACTTTGCGGTAATCGGGCAGGACGACGATATAGCCCGCCTCGACAAAGGGCCGTGCGGCATAGCTATATTCTGTCCGCGTACCGTTCGCCCAACCGCCGCCATAGAAGAACACAAGAACGGGGCGCGCGGTTTTTGGCTTGGCGGACGTGGACCAGATATCAAGCTTGTTATCAGCATTCGGGCCGAAGGTGACGCTATCCGCGACTTTGACGACATCTGCACGACTTGCAATCCGGTCAACGGTATCGACCAAAAGTGCAGGAGAATAAAAGAAAAGTCCGGCACCAATCACGATAATCAAGACGATGAAAAGGCTCGCCCATTTAATTAAAGTGATCATATTTGGCTCCCTGATTTTGCTTGGTCGCCCAGATACGTTGTTACAGCGCAAAAAGCTTCATTTTATTCCTCTGCTATTTCGTCCCCCGGTGCTGCACGCACAAACCGTCGCGCCAGATCAAAGCCGTGTCCGGCACGCAAAAAACCTTGCAGTTGCTTGTGTTGCTTGTCCGGTGGCGTCGCCTCGCTTGCATATGGGCCAATCCGTTTACGGCGGGCGAAGTTTTGCGCCGCAAGGAAGGCGCTTTCCGACATATTTTCGTTGGCTTCGGCAGCGTCACTTTCGGCTATGCCACTGGCGCGCAAATCTTCGTCCAGACGCCTCTTGCCGTAACCTCGCGCGACAAAAGACCGGCTGCGTGCCTCGGCAAACTGTGCGTCGTTGACATATCCAAGATCGGCAAATTGTTCGACCAGTGCTTCCATATCGAATTCGCGTTCGCCATCCCAGCCGCGCTCACGGATTTTTCGGGCCAAATACGTCATAAGCTTGCTGCGCGTGGTTGCGTATTTGCCGACATAATGCAGCGCAAGGCCACGCAATCGCTGGTCATTCAACGGCGGCGGTGGTTTTTTGGGGTTGCTGGCGTTTCTCACGCCCTATTTGTGCCACAGTCGGGTCGAATTTTGAACTCGTATCGGCAGGTAGAAGCTGAGAATAACAAAAATGTAACATTGGGCCATAAGGTCTGGGTCACAAAAGCTATGGGAAATAACATGAGCGAACTCGTGCCGACGCCGACGCAGGATGAATTGCCGCGCCGCCTCTCCGATTTTGCAACGCTTGGGCAAGCGCTGGATTATGCCGCGATGGGAAAGCGCGGGCTTAATTTTCACGATATGCGCGGGAAACTGGCGCGGCCCTATCCCTATTCCGAAATGCGCGACGATGCGTTGCAAGTTGCTTATCGGCTGATCAGCCACGGCATAGCCAAAGAAGACCGCATCGCAATCGTCGCCGAAACCGGCCCCGATTTTGCCGCTTTATTTTTCGGTTGCATCTATGCTGGGGCATGGCCGGTGCCATTGCCATTGCCGACCTCGTTCGGGGGCAAGGAAAGCTATGTCGACCAGCTTTCAGTCCAGTTGAAAAGTTGCGACCCCAAAATATTGTTTTATCCCGCAGAACTTGCCGATATGGCTGGCGACGCGGCGACCAATTGCGGGGTTGAGGGACTTGACTGGGAAAGCTTTGCCGACCGCATCGCATTGAAGACTGAACTGCCCGCCGCCGACACCGATGAGATTTGCTATCTGCAATATTCGAGTGGATCGACCCGCTTCCCGCACGGTGT
>JANMPK010000485.1:0-4024 GCA_031369825.1 Sphingomonadales bacterium | reverse complement strand
GGCAAGCTTGTTCCGCTTGCCTAGTCGCGCACGTAGGATTAAAGCCCCGCCCAAGCTTTTACCACAATTTCAGATATGGAGTTTCATATGGCCAGCGCGCCCCAAGCAGCCAATTTGCCGCTATTATATAACGACCTCGTTCCACTGAACAGCAATGAACATGGGAGTTGGAAGACCAAAGGGCTGGCCAATGCCAAGTTTATGGACGGGCAGCACGCGATTCCCTTGACGGTCGAAGAATTCATCATGGCATCGCGCAATTATCCAATCATCTTTTCGGCTGCCGAACAGCCCGTTCCGCTTGTGCTGATGGGTATGAACGAGGGCGTCAATACTTTCATGGATGAAGAAGGCATGTTCACAAAGCAGGTCTATGTTCCGGCTTATGTGCGTCGTTACCCTTTCCTGCTTGCAAAGCTGCGTCCTGATACCGACGAATTGTCGTTATGCTTTGACCCGACCTCGGGTGCCATCGGCGAATTCGATGAAGGCACTCCCTTGTTTGATGACAGCAAGCCGAGCGAGAACACGCAAAATATCCTCAAGTTCTGCGAAGATTTTGAAACAGCAGGTGCGCAAACGCATGGATTTATTGAAGAATTGATCAAATTAGACCTGTTGATGGATGGCGAGGTGTCTATCCAGCAGGAAGGCCAGGAAACGCCATATGTCTATCGTGGCTTCAAAATGGTTGATGAAAACAAGCTCCGCGAACTACGCGGCGACACGCTGCGCAAGCTTACGCAGAACGGCATCTTGGCTTTGATTTATGCCCATCTGTTCTCGCTCCAATTGATGCGCGAGATATTTGCAATTCAGGTTCAGCAGGGTAAAGTTCCGCAAGTGACGGAATTGCCAAAAGCTTAAGGTTAGTCGGCAAAATCTTTGATGCCGTCACGAACCGAGTAATGGGGAGTGACGGCATGAATAACACGAGTTTGTCAAAATATAGCAAAACCGTGATCGCACTTCATTGGATTATTGCGGCGCTTGTCGTCACCAATGTCGTGCTGGTGAGCATGGCCGAAGGCTTGCCGCGTGAGGCCAAGGGCATCTATATGACCCCGCACAAGGCGATCGGTATTTCTATACTGGCATTCTCGCTCCTCCGCCTATTGTGGAGAATCGGCCACAAACCGCCGCGGATTCCGGCTGAAGTGCCCGGATGGCAAGCAACGCTCGGCCGGACGGCGCATGCGCTATTCTATTTCCTGATTATCGCGGTGCCACTTACCGGCTGGCTGATGGTGTCGGCCCGTCCGGGTTCGCCGGGTGTCGATTTCTTCGGTTTATTCATGCTTGATTTACCGGTCGGTGACAGCAAAGCGTTGTCAGACTTGGGACAAGACGGGCACGAGATACTGACCAAGCCGTTGGTGATCCTGATCTTCCTCCACGTGCTAGGCGCGTTGAAGCATCAATTCATCGACCGTGTGCCGTTTATCCAGCGCATGTTTCCTTAGTCGATATCGAGGTAAAGCAAGCGTGCTCGGGCGTAAAGCAGATCGCGCTTTTCGCAGTTGAGCATCTCGTGCAGCAGGGCATCAAAGGCAGGGCGCTGGTCGAAAACGGAAAGGTGCACAGCCCGGCTCAGTAAAGCCTCGTCAAGGCTGGCGTTCGGGCAGCATGGGCGGTGTATGCCAAATGGTTCGGGCCAAATTTGCTGCACCACATCCATTAACAATGCAAAGCGCGTCGCTACCACATGTGACAGCAGATATTGGCGTAAACGCGGCAGCGGGTCTTGTCGCGCGCGGCGTAAAATCAGGCAGCTACGCGCCGCCAATATCAGCCGCGCATCGCGCGCGTCAATTTCCATCAGGTTCATGGGTTCAGTGATAAAATGTTGAGCAAACATAGCTGAGATCTCCTACAACGAGAGTTATTAGGAATCATTCTCATTAGCAATAAAAAGCTTGCGCCTTTCTCGCACTTATTTCATTTGCGGGATATTATGGCTAAATTCCTTGTATAAAGAGTTAGTTGCCAAGAATGCGGAAAAACGGTTGCACGTATTTCGCTCACGATCCACCGCGACAAACGTAAAAATATGCGACGCCCTATTGATTTCGCCGCCGCTAAACCCCATTCCTGTAACAGGACGGAAATCTCCCCTCCCTTTTCCGTCCTACCGGTGCCGTCAGGCGGCACCACTCCCTGAACCTAGGCCACCCCGAAACCCGTTTTCGGGGTGGTTTTTTATTGGTAGAATGTCGCTATTCTGCGGCTCTTAGCGTTTCTGATCCCAACGCCTGATCCGCCAGAGCGGCAACAAGATTGCTGATCAGCCGTGACGCCGCGGCCACACCCGGCCCAGGTTCACGCAGCCCCGAGTCGAGATAAAGCGACCGGTCCACCTCCAACTGCAAAGCATGGATATTGCGGTCAAGTTTGCCGTGGTGGCGCAACATATGATCACCCGAATACGGGTGGTTCAATGCGACAGGAAATCCGCGTATCTTGATCTGCGCCATCAACAACTCGGCAAATCGACTGGATGCACTGCGACCGAAACGGTCCCCAATAACAAAGCGTGGCACCGGTCCGCTGGCTGATTGAATTGGCGGCATGCTATGCAGGTCGAGCAGAATCGCTATGCCAAATTTCTCACGCATTTTTGCCAGAGTCAGCGCGATTGCAGCATGATAGGGCCGATGAAAGCTTGTAATGCGGGTCTCAACATCCTGTCTCGACAACCGTCGCTGCCAGATATCACCCTCACCTGATAATCTACGCGGAATTAGGCCTAATCCGCCACGTTGCTTGGCACCCGGCGCCGGATAATCGGCTTGGTTCAGCCCATTGACCATTTCGATATCAATGTCACGTTCGTCACGATTAAGATCAATCCATGCCCGGGCGCGGTGCGCGATGATGGTTGGCACCTTGTCAGCCAAAACACTACGCGCGAGTAAATCGGCATAGCGATCCTCCAACCTTACCAACGAAGCCGGCGGCAACCGCAGTGCTGCAAAAACGTCGTCGGGATAATCGCGTCCGGCATGGGGAACAGACACCAGAACTGGCACGCTTGGCGATGCAATCGCGTGCACTGTAAACCCCTGATTTTCGTGGTGCTGCATCGCTCTCGCTGACCGATCAATAATATTGCCGTGATTCTCATCCGTTTTTGACAGAATTTTTCAGTCTTGGTGTAAAAAATTAAACCTCTAAAGCTATAACGAATGCCGATGTTGGGGTTGGGTGACCGCGATAACATCCAAGGCGTCTAATTTAGGATTTAGCATGACCCGTATTTTGCTAGCAGAAGATGAAAAGGCGATGCGCGAATATCTGGCGCGCGCGCTTGAAAAATCGGGCTATGAAGTGGTATCTGTTGACCGTGGAACCGAAGCTGCGCCTTTGTTGGAGCATGAGCATTTTGATCTGCTGCTGACCGATATTGTGATGCCCGAAATGGACGGTATTGAACTCGCCCGACATTGCAGCAAGGTATCGCCACGTACCGAAGTAATGTTCATAACCGGATTTTCCGGTGTGGCGTTGCGTGCCGGCGAATCAATGCCCAACGCCAAAATCCTGTCTAAACCGTTCCACTTGCGCGATCTGGTGCTTGAGGTTGAACGGCTGTTTGCCAAAGAAAGCTACGGCGAACTGAAATAAGCTTGAATGCTAACACGACCCTCGCTAGAGGCTGCCGCAGCGTGGGCGTATAGCTCAGTGGTAGAGCACTGTGTTGACATCGCAGGGGTCGCAAGTTCAATCCTTGCTACGCCCACCATTTTCTCCTTGAGAACATTAGATAATAATCAAAAATGAAATTTTGGTCTCCGGACCACTTGTGTGTGATTTGTGCGTAAAAGTTGAGAGTCAGCTTGGCATTTCTTCAATTTTAGTGATAATATTCAATAAGTTATCTGTCACGGTCGAAAAAAGGCCTCCCGCGTCAGAAGTCGTTCTCTAAGCAGTGCCGCCCTCCGGTTCCGCTTCGCTATCCCCTGCAGTCAGCACTGCACAGGTGAGGTGAGCATCGCGATGGCTCTCCGAGCGTTTCTTAATCTTG
>JANMPK010000416.1:0-4544 GCA_031369825.1 Sphingomonadales bacterium | reverse complement strand
TTTCCAAAAGGTGCCCGAGCTCAAATTGTTTGAGCAAGGGTCGCCTATGGGCGATTTTCCCGATAGTTTAATGCCCCAGTCAGGCGAGCTTATCGTGACCAAGCAATATGCTTCGGCATTTTTTGGAACGTCGCTAGCGTCAACGCTGACTGCAATGGAAGTAGATACGGTTATGATTACCGGACTCTCGACTTCGGGATGTGTACGCGCGACGACGCTCGATGCCTTGCAGCATGGCTTTGCTCCGTTTGTTATTAGGGAGGCCTGCGGCGACAGGCATGCCGCGCCACATGAGGCAAATCTGTTCGACCTTCAGGCGAAATATGCCGAAGTAATTAGCGAAACCGATGCGATTAGCTACATACAGGCCGGAGCGTCGAAACCGGGCTAATATCTGCACAGCGAACAAAACCGATAGTCAGGGCGCTTAGTCCTCAAATTGTCGAAAGACGAAATGATGACATTTAATGCCCTTCCCGATTCATTTCGGCATGCAACTGGCAATGATTGACGCAATAGATTTTGTCGCACACGCAGTTGCGACAAAACTATCACATAGAAGATATGCCCTGGATCAGAATTTGAAGCCGGCTTCTACTCCGATCAGACGACGTGCGCCGGGGGAAATAAATGACCCACCAAACTCAATCGCCGGGATCGCCTCGTTGATATATTTGCGGTCAAGCATGTTTTCAGCAAATGCTGCAACATTCCAATTCTCGCCCTCTAGACCAAAACGTAGGTTGAGAACACCAAAGGCCTTACGGCGGGCGATGCTATAATTTGCATCACCAACAAAGCCCGGGAGCGCGAGCGCCGAAATCGGCAGTAGTCCGCTAAAGATTGTCGGCCGTGTTTCGTCCTGTACGCTATGGAACCATGTTGGTCCGGTAATGCGGTAATCGGCGCGCATGATCAGGTCGATATTATCGCTGAGCGGCGCATCAATCTGGCTGCCGAGGTTGATGGTGTAATCGGCGGTATAGGGTGATTTATTGCCAACAGTATAGGGCCGCGACGCGTTCTTTTTGATCTTGCTGTCGGTCAGGTTGACTGACCCGAACAGCGACCATCCGTCGACCACTTTGGTGGTGACGTTCAACTCTGCACCTTTCACATCGACTTTGTCGATATTGGAGACGACGCGCAACAGACCAAAGCTACCAACGAAAAATTCAAAAAACTGCATGTCCTCGATTTTGGTATAATAGCCAGCCAGATCGAAAGTAACACGGTTATCGAACAGCGATCCCTTGATCCCGGCTTCAAATGCGCTCGACACTTCTTTACGGTACAGGTCGTTAATCGTTACACCTGCATTTATTGTGCCCGGCGTGATGCCGTCGTTGAAGGCTGCATTTACGACTGACGACGAACCGCTATTATTGAAACCGCCCGATTTGAAACCGATGCCCCAGTTTGCATAAACATTGGTGCTGGGTGTTGGCCGCCAGCTGAGCGTCACTTTCGGTTCAATTTGTTTAAAAGTGTTAGACTTATCGGCAATCGTGCCGGTTGCCGGAAGGCCGGGGTTGATTTTTCCACCTGTGATCGGGTCATTTACGTTTGGCACACGACTGGAGACAGTCCTGTCCTCCACATCATAGCGTAACGCCAGCCCCGCCTTCAACGCATCAGACATTTCATATTCGGCCGAACCAAATACTGCGTAGACATCGGTCTTGAACTTGTCGGCAAATAGCAGCGATGTCGGATTTGTGGTGCCAGGCGCATTATAGAGCGTCGGCAAGATACCCGAACCGAGATCAGCGCCTAGACTGACGCCAACCAGCCGGTCGATATGGAGATAATAGCCCCCCAATTGCCAGCTCAGCGGGCCATCATTGTTCGATGCCAGACGTACTTCACCGCTAAAATCCTTCTGGTTGCGGATTTGAAGCTGCGTCCCGTCGCAAGTGGTGGGGCTGTAGGGGCCAAAAGTAGAACCGTTCGCAGGGTCAAAAATAAAGGGCGTTGGTACAGTGCCGATAAAGCCGGGCTGATTCACCGGGAAGCCTGTCAACGCGGCGGTGGTTGAGGCGCATTTGAGCGCAACTGCGAGATTGGTTGGATTGACAGTTGCGCCTGGCAGAAATGCGGTGACATAGCGGGCAAAATCCGCCGACGTGCCATCTGCGGTCAGGCTTTGCTTCACGTCGGAGTAAAGCGCCCAAGCGGTGAGTTTGGTTGAGCCGAAATCATGCTCGATCTTGGCCGACGCGTCGAAAGATTTCTGGTCGTTTGTTGGCCGAATATTGCCGTAGTAATTGAATGGGTGATCGTTGACATCTTCGTTGAACGCAGGATTGACGCCTGCGAATAGAGGCAGATGGAATGATGCGTTAAAATTGATCGACGCGCCTGAAAGATCGGCATAGCGGGCCTTCATATCGATTTCTGTGGCGTCACCAAGCTGAGCCAGAAACCGTCCGTCTATTGACCAGACCTTTTGGTCATCGACCACTTTCCGGTCGAGAAATATGTTGCGATAAAAGCCATCGGTTGAACGGTAATATCCTGACAGCACCAGCCCTGCACCGTCACCGATTGGTGTCGAGATATAGGCAGTGCCCTCCATCGTGTTTTCATTCGCATAGCTCGCCTTGACGCCGCCCTGTAAGGTGTCGCCCGGTTTAAGGGTCGAAATCACAATCGCGCCAGCCGCTGCATTACGGCCATAAATCGCGCCTTGCGGGCCTTTCAGGATTTCGATCTGGCGCAATGTCCCTTGCGGCTGATTGAGCTGCGCGCTGTTGGTCTTCAAGATGCCATCGACGATTAGCGCAACCGAACTCTCTGCATCGCGCGCGCCGTTGATGCCGCGAATGTTGATCTGGGTATCGCCAGCTTCCGCAGTTCCGGTAACAATGGTGACGCCCGGCGTCAGCTGCGCAAAGCCCTCCGCGTTGTCGACACCGGTTTTGGCGAGTGTGTCGGCGGACAAGACCGACACAGATGCAGGAACGTCGATCAGGCGTTCACTTTGGCGGCGCGCGGTTACGATAATTTCGCCTTCTACCGGCTCTTCCGCCGCAGGATCAGCGTCTTGTGTATAGCCGGGCGAGGCAATACTGCTAATTGCTGCTGCCGATACCAGCATCATCATCTTGATCTTACGCATGAAATGTCTCCCTAAACTGCTGCCCGCCTGATAAATTTACCGGTGTTTGTCACCGTGCGTTGATTTTCACATTGTGTATTGTATACAAATAGCCAACGTCAAGTCCATATGGAGTTTCCCAATGTCTCGCGCGTCGGAACGGGCCTATCAGCATGTCAGGGCAATGATACTGCGCGGGGAGCTCGTTCCTGGCGAGCAGATACGCGAGGAACAGTTGGCTGATGCATGCGGGGTATCGCGCACGCCCGTTCGTGAGGCTTTGCAGCGGCTGGAAACAGAATCGCTTATTCGTCGAAACGATTCGCAACGTAGTTTTGTGGCAGAGTGGTCGCGGGCTGATGTCGAGGAGTCGTTTCAGTTAAGAGCCATGCTGGAGGGGCATTCTGCGCGTCGGGCGGCCACGCGGATCAGCGATGTGCAACTGACCGAGCTTAAATCTGCGAATGCAAAGCTTGAAGCGGCGGTTAAGATGGTCAGGCCTGATATCCCGACCTTTTTAGAGCAGAACCGCAGCTTTCATTCGGTCATCATCGAGGCCGCAGCTTCCTTTCGCTTGGCGAACATGCTGACGCATATCGTTGAGCAACCGGTGATCTTTCGGACAGCGCATCAATATGATCAAGAAAACCTGCTGCGATCACATCACGAGCATATGGAATTGATCGCCGCATTCGAGCGGCGTGACGGTGATTGGGCGGAAGCAATTATGACCGCCCATATCCGGCGCGCATTCCATGCGTTTGCCGATGCGCATCAGCGCGATATAAGTGCTCTGCCCGATGACATCGCCGCATAATTACCTATGTCATTGTATACAAATATTTGGATAATCCGCATATGATTGCCACCAGAACAATCGAATTTGTCGAAGTTGGTCCGCGTGACGGATTGCAGAATGAGAAGGTGCTTGTCTCAACGGCATACAAGCTGGAACTGATTGCGCGTGCCATTAACACTGGCGCACGCCGGATAGAAGTAACAAGCTTCGTCAACCCAAATCGTGTACCACAAATGGCCGATGCGGACGCGGTATGTGCAGGATTACAGCTACGCGATGACGTGACATATATCGGACTGGTGATGAATGCACGCGGGGCTCAGCGAGCGGTGGCTACCGGAAAGATCAATCAACTGGGTGCAGTGTGCGTATCCACGGACCAGTTCGCCGTTGCCAATCAAGGGCAAACTAGTGCTGAATCAGTGGATGCGGCAAAGGCAATTATTGCGATGGCACAAGGCGCAGGCCTAAGTGGGCAGGCAACAATTGCAGCCTCTTTCGGTTGCCCGTTTGAAGGCGAAGTCGCGCAAGACAGAATTGTCGAAATGGCGGTATCGCTTGCGGAGGCCGGTCCTGTCGAGATTGCCCTTGCGGACACCATCGGCGTCGGCAACCCAGCCCATGTGGCGCAGCTCGTCGCGCGCG
>JANMPK010000414.1:0-5388 GCA_031369825.1 Sphingomonadales bacterium | reverse complement strand
CCACCGATCAACGCCGGCATGACCATGAAGAACACCATGATAAGGCCGTGCGCGGTGATCAGCACATTCCACATATGCTTGGCTTCATCAAGCGAGGCTTCTTTGCCCGCCATGAACGAAGCCCAGCCGGTCAGATATTGGATGTCGGGTTGCGCTAGTTCGAGACGCATCAGGCCGGAAATCGACCCGCCTACGATCCCTGCACAAATGGCAAAAATCAGATAGAGCGTGCCGATGTCTTTATGGTTGGTAGACATAAACCAGCGCGCAAAAAATGCGGGCTTGTGATCGGCATCGTGCGCATGGTCGTCAAAATCGGCACCGGTTGCAGCTATGGTTGTCATGACTTAGCCTTCTTACTTGGTTGTCGCTGCGACGGGCGCAGCCATATCTGTGGTTGCAGCAGCAGGCGCAGCGGCCTCAGCCGCTTTGTCACCCGGCATCTGGCCGCCCTGAGCCTTTACCCAAGCCGCGAATTTTTCTGGCGGCAATGCTTCAACCGCAATCGGCATGTACCCGTGGCGCGCACCGCAAAGTTCAGAACATTGCCCGAAATAAACGCCGGGCTTGATAATGGTCAGCGCCTTTTCGTTCAAACGACCCGGAACAGCATCAAGCTTGAACCACAATGACGGCACAGCAAACGCATGGATAACATCCGATGCCGTGGTCTGGATACGCAGAGGAACGCCAGCGGGCACGACCATCCGGTTATCAACCGCCAGCTGTTGTGGGCCGTCATTGTCGGTGCGAGCACGCTCGCCTTTGGCGACCTCGTCGGATTCTTTCAGCATGTTCGACACGACTTCGAAGCCACCATGATCGGGATAGGTATAACCCCAATACCATTGATAGCCAGTAACCTTGACAGTAACCGCCTCTTTTGGCGCTGGCTAGAACTGTTTGGCCAACAAGTCGAGCGAAGGATAGGCAATGCCGAGCAGAATCAGAACCGGCAGCAACGTCCATATAATCTCTATAGTCGTATTGTGGGTAGTCTTTGATGGCTCTGGATTCGCCGAACGACGAAAACGCTTCATGATCCAAAGCAAAAGTCCTAAAACAAGCGCCGAGATAGCAAAAATAATCGGCAACAAAATCGCGTTGTTGATCCATTTGGCATATTGGCCGTTTTCACTGAACTGTTCCTGAAAATCTATTTCTTTAGATTGCGGCATACCGATACCCTGAGTCGGCTTCATCGGGGTGTAACCCGGTAAAGAACCATCCATGGATTTCGGCGCGGCAGTTGAAGCGGCGGGTGCATCGGCAGTTACCGCTACGGCTTGGGCAGGTGCTGCGGCTACGGGTGCTGCATCCACTTGCGCGACCGGCGCAGGCGCCGGACTCGCCGTTTGCGCCGACGCAAATGATGGCATTGCCGCAACTGCAAGGAAAATCAGAAAATTCTTCAACATATTCATCAACATGGCCCCATATCGTTGGCGCGGCGCACAGAAACTGCGCTAGACTGTTCGAAATCATGTCCGACACGTCTCACGCGGCATATAGTCGCGCTTAGCGCAAGCCTCAAGCCGTTGCCCATAGATTTTATGGATTTATTCGCAAGCATTTTCCACCTATCGCAACTTGCAACCGGCGATAACCGGAATGCAAAAAATAACAGGATCATCCTTTCCCATGACCGAAGACGAGATTTTATCAGAATTCCGCGCCGCCGATGCGCTGCTTGAAGGGCATTTCCTGCTCTCTTCGGGAAGGCATAGTGCGCACTATCTGCAATGCGCCCGGGTATTGATGAATCCGGAACGCGCCGGGCGCATCGCAATGGCCATCACACAGCGTATTCCCCGCGAAATCCGCAGTGAAATCCAGGCTGTCGTGTCCCCCGCAATGGGTGGCATCATCATCGGCCACGAAATGGGCCGTGCTCTCGGCGTCGATGCGATGTTTGTCGAACGGCCAGATGGCGTGTTCAGTCTGCGTCGTGGTTTTGCGCTTGCTGAAGGCACCAAAGTGCTGATGATGGAGGATGTCGTCACCACAGGCCTGTCATCGCGCGAGGCCATCAAAGCCATTGAAGATGCAGGCGGCGTGGTGATTGCTGCGGGTGCCGTGGTTGATCGTTCAGCAGGCGATCTCGATTTAGGCGTGCCGTTTTTTCCGCTGATCCAGTTGAATTTCCCGACTTACACCGCAGACGAATTACCACCCGAACTGGCCGCGACCGAGGCAATCAAGCCGGGAAGCAGGAAGGAATAGAGTTGAGAACGCTTACCGCAATCCTGAGTTTGCTGACGATCATTGCCGCACCGCTATGCGCGCGCGATACAGAGGCTGCGGAAAACTGGAATCCCGAGCTATACAAACAGATAGATGTCATCACAAAGCAGACCGGCTTCCAGGGAGAAATTGGCATTGATTCTGCTGCCTCTGCCGGTTTCACGACGATACCTGTTGGCGAACGTCCAAAAGATGCGCCAACCAATAAGGCTGAAACGCTAAACTGGCGCTGGGCATCGGTGACAAAGCAGGTCGTCGCCGTTCTGGTCATGCAGGAAGTAGCCAAAGGCCGGATTGATCTTGATGCACAGGTTAGCCGTTATCTGCCCAAGTTCCAAAGCCCCAATGCCCGGAAAATCAGTGTGCGCCAGTTGTTGCGTCACCAAAGCGGCCTGCCCAACCCGGATGATACAGCGACAGGCCCAGACGGGATGGCGGATTATTATCTGCCCGACTATCGGGGTAGCCGCGATCCACTATCGGGCTATTGCGCAGGCCAGCCAAAGGGCCAGCCCGGCGAAAACTGGTCTTATAATAATTGTGATTATATAGTCGCAGGCGCACTTCTTCAGGCCGTCACCGGCAAATCGTGGCAAAAGCTGGTTCAGCAACGCATCGCTAAGCCACTACGTCTGAAATCAGTGAAAGCGTTTCCAACAGGTGGCTGGACGCGGCGCGGCACAGTCGGCGGCAAAGCTGAACCGGCCATAGACTTTGCCGCTTTCGACGCGTCGGGCGGACTTTACGGTTCAGTCTTTGATCTGCTCACCTTCGATCAGGCGCTCTTGCAAGGGCGGCTCTTACCCAAGGCGCAGATGGAGGTGTTATGGGAGGGGAGGCCTGAACTCGGCTACATTGCTCTGGGCCAGTGGGTTTTCGAGGCTCCATTGAAGGGCTGTGACAAGCCGACACGGATCGTCGAGCGACGCGGTGCAATCGGCGGCGTACAGGTGCGCAACTTCATTACACCCGATGACAGGTCTATCGTCGTTGCCTTTACCGATAATGACAGTTTTGATTTTGGCGAAATCTGGCAAGGTTCGGGCTTTTCGCACGATTTGCTGAGCGCCGCAGTGTGTACGAAGGGATTGTCTGAATGAGCGCCACGCTTCGTCCCAGTAATTTGAGATTGGGCGTCAACATTGACCATGTCGCTACCATCCGCAATGCACGCGGTGGCGAGCATCCCGATCCGGTGCGCGCGGCGGAGATAGTGGCAGCGGTCGGCGGTGACGGCATTACCGCGCATTTGCGTGAAGACCGGCGGCATATCCGCGATGCTGATATCGAACGCATCATGGCCGCAACCACTTTGCCGCTGAACCTCGAAATGGCGGCGACCGAAGAAATGCTGGAAATCGCGTTTCGCCACAGGCCGCATGCTGCGTGCATCGTGCCCGAACGGCGCGAGGAACGCACGACTGAGGGTGGGCTTGATGCTGCCGGGCAGCATAATCATTTAGCACCGATGGTGACGCGTCTGCGCGAGGCAAATATCCGCGTCAGCCTGTTCATCGAACCCGACCCGCGCCAGATCGAGGCCGCGATGCGGTTGGGCGCGCCGGTCGTCGAATTTCACACCGGCAAATATGCACATAGCGAAGGGCCGGAACGAGAGGCAGAATTACGTCGCCTTACCGACGCCGTCGCTCTTGCCGCAAAGAATGGCATCGAATCACACGCCGGACATGGTCTCACCTTTGACAATGTCCAGCCGATTGCCGCCATCCCACAAATCGCCGAGCTGAATATCGGCCATTATCTGATCGGTGAAGCGATCTTCATCGGGCTTGAGGAAAGCGTACGACGGATGCGAACGCTGATGGATGATGCGCGCCCTTTGACTCGCTCAGGGTTGTCGGGATGATAATTGGCCTCGGTTCCGACCTGTGCAATATCGAGCGCATCCAGAATTCGCTCGAACGCTTTGGCGAACGCTTCGAGAAACGCGTGTTCACCGATGTCGAACGCGCCAAGGCGACTAGGCGCCCGTTCACCCGCGCCGGCACTTACGCCAAACGCTTCGCCGCCAAAGAGGCTTTTTCAAAAGCGGTCGGAACAGGATTCAAACGCGGCGTGTTCATGAAGGATATTGGTGTCGTCAACGCAGCCTCTGGTGCGCCGACCTTGGCCTTGACCGGCGGGGCGAAAGCGCGTCTCGACGCGATGATTCCGGTGGGCTATGAAGCGCATATCCACCTGACGCTCACCGACGATCATCCTTGGGCCCAGGCATTTGTAATTATTGAGGCGTTACCAGCGGTAAAGGCATGACCATTTTGACTTCTGACAATATCACCCCCGAAACACAAGCAGCAGCACCGGGTCAAGTTCCTGAAAAGCGCAGCTGGACGGCAGGACTATGGGCTGAACTGAAGGGTATGTTCTGGCTCTTGCTGGCGGTACTCGGCTTCCATAGCTTTATTGCCAAGCCGTTTTACATCCCGTCGATTTCGATGATGCCGACATTGCTTGTGGGTGACCGGCTGTTTGTCAGCAAATATCCTTATGGCTGGAGCCATGTTTCGCCGACCATTCCCAACCCTGTGGCGATTTTCAACTGGCTGGTGTTGCGTGAGGACGTGGAGGCACTGGCAGTGCCTTTGCCAGAGAGCGAAACGCGCGTGTGGGGCGAGTTGCCCGAGCGTGGCGACATCGTCATCCTGACGCCAAAGGGTAAATATCAGGACTGGATCAAACGCGTTATCGGCCTTCCGGGAGACATGATCGAATTGCGCGATGGTCAGGTTTTTCTAGATGGCAAGCCCGTTAAACAAGAGGTGCAACCCGCCCTTGATCTGCCGGTCGATGGCCATAATCCTTGCAATGAAAGCGACTTTCCGGGGGCCAGGGTGCGTGAAAATGACGGCAAGCTTCATTGCTATTTACCGATTATCCGCGAAACACTGCCAAATGGTGTTCAATATGACACGATCGACGCCAGACGTCGCGAAACTGACAATATGGCACCGGTCAAAATCCCTGCCGGACACATCTTCCTGATGGGTGACAACCGGGATAATAGTTCGGACAGCCGGGTTGCTGCTGAACTGGGCGGGCTTGGCGGGCCAGTTTCATGGGACAGGATCGGTGGTCGTGCCGAAATCATCACCTTCTCGGTCGATGGCAGCACCAGCCTTAACC
>JANMPK010000395.1:0-3746 GCA_031369825.1 Sphingomonadales bacterium | reverse complement strand
CCAGCATTTTCCAATATGTGGCGGGTGTCAATTGCAGCATTTGGACGACGATAGTCTGCGTACTTTTATTGCTGACCGGGTTAGTCATGCGCTGGCAATTCAGCAGGTCGAGGCGCAAGAGATCATGCCTGTTCATCTGTCTCCGCCAGCGGCTCGCAGGCGTGTTGCAGTCCGCTCGGCATGGGTGGGAACGCAATTTCAGCTGGGATTTAGTACCGAAAAAAGTCACCGGATCATAGACTTGCAGCAATGTGACGTCATGGCACCGGCATTATTTGCGTTGATTGAACCCTTACGCAAATTTCTCAATCCCCTGATCGAACGTCGCCGCGATGTGCAGATCAAGCTTGCGCTGGTCGATCAGGGTGTCGATGTAATGATCGAAAACTGGATCGCGCGTAACCTCTCGGATCACGAGGCCTTATCGGAGTTTGCCCAGAAACATTCGCTGGCGCGGCTGTCGCTCGATGAAGGCTATGGTCCGGTATCGTTTTGGGAACCAGAACCCGTGACCGTGACCGTGACACTTGGCGGCGTGGCGGTTGCATATCCGCCTTATAACTTCCTTCAGGCAACAAAAGACGGCGAAGCAGCTTTGGTTGAGGCAGCGCGGACGATTATCGGTGACGCAAAGACTGTTGCTGATCTGTTTGCAGGGCTTGGTACCTTTGCGCTGTCACTAGCCGAAGGTCGCAAAATATATGCTGCCGAAGCCGACCGCGAGCCGGTTATGAGCTTAAAAGCTGCAGCGGGACGAGCAGGGTTGGCGATATTTGGAGAGCATAGGGATCTGTTCCGCAGACCGCTGACTGCCGACGAATTGAACAAGTTTGACGCGGTAATCCTTGATCCGCCACGCGCAGGTGCCAAAGAGCAAGTTACGCAGATTGCTGCCTCATCGGTGCCAAATATTGCCTATGTCAGCTGCAACCCTGCCAGCTTTGCGCGTGATGCGAAAACTTTGGTGGCCGCCGGATATAGGTTGCAGCGGGTCTGGCCTGTCGGTCAGTTCCGCTGGTCAACCCATATCGAGCTTGTCGGCCATTTTAGCCGTTAAAGGAACACCGCCATCGCGGCGTGCACCACGAGCATCAACAAAACGAGGCTCGATAAGGCGAACAGGCCGAAGCGGATCGCAACTTTGTTAACCGTCGATTGGAAAATCGAATGGACAACGCGCAGTGCCACATAGATCCACGCCAATGTAGCATTGAACCCATCTCCTTGCCCAATGAGCGCTAGAACAATAGAAACCGCATAAAATACAGTAGGTGCTTCGTGAAGGTGATTGTAATTATGCGCTTTCCATTGAATTCTTGGCGCGAGCAAGCCCTCCAATTTAGCACCAGTCCACCCGATATCGGCACCAGGGCTATTGTCTTTAGGTAATTTGGTGATAGCCGGGATGCGGGTGGCATACATCCAGATCCACATGATCATTGTCCAGACGGCGAGGGCAACTACTGGCCCAAATATATCGCTTGTCATGCTATACTCTCCTTAAATAGTTGCAAGCAAAGCGTGAACAGCAAGAACCGTCAGGCAAATTGTGGACAGCAAAAACAACAAGAAACGGATGTTTACCTTGTTAATGGTCGCTTGCCACAGGCTGTGGATGATCCGGATGATCGTATAGCCCCATGCGAATGACACAAGCAAAGGAGTGGCCGCACCTGCAATCGCGAGGATCATCACAGTGGCATAGAATATCGTCGGCTGTTCCATCAAATGCGCGTAATTGTGGGATTTCCAAGCGACTGACGGAGGGACGTTAGGATCAATATCAACGCCACGACCACCTACCGCTGTCCCTAAATCAATGCCTACCTTCTTCATTGCAGGCAAGCGCGTGCCTGCCATCCAAAATAGCATAAGCAACGACCAGACTACCAATACGGCTGCCGGTGCTAAAATTGTAGTGTTCATCAAAAAGACCCTCCCTTGTTTTATGCAAGGGAGGGTGCGTCAGCTTTTGTAAATTGTCAAATGCAACTTATTGTTTGGAAATGGACGTCCGGCGCGGCAAAGTTCCCGCGTCATTGGCCGCCAGCCGTTGATACAGCGTGTCCATTGGTTCGTCTTGTACAGTGATCGTATCAGTTTCACCAAAACCGTTAAATTCGGTCCGCATGGCACAGCCATAGGCACCGAGCATACCGACTTCGATATAATCGCCAGCCTTGACGTCATCGGGAAGCACAAAAGGCCCTGCCATATGGTCCATATCGTCGCAGGTAGGGCCATAGAAGCTAAACTCGGCCTTCTGGGTGCCAATAGACGTTTCAGCCCGTTGCAGTGCCACAGGGAAGCGCCAGCCGATATGCGCGGCATCGAATAATGATCCGTAAGCGCCGTCGTTTATGAAAAGCTCGCTACCACGACGCTTTTCGACCTTCACCAAAAGCGAAGCATATTCCGCACATAAAGCGCGGCCCGGCTCGCACCAGAGTTCGGCCGAATAGCTGATCGGCAAGTCCTCGAACATGGCGTGGATGACATCGAAGTAATCTTCGAGCGGCGGTGGCTCCATGCCGGGATAAACCGAGGGAAAGCCACCGCCAACATCGACAATATCGACTGTGACCGAAGCTTCGACGATAGCAGCGCGGACATGTTCCATCGCTTCTGCGTAAGCGGTCGCCGTCATCGCCTGACTGCCTACGTGGAAGCAAATGCCGAGACTGTCGGCGACCTGACGGGTGGCAACCAAGAGGTCTGCCACTTCGCTAGGGTCAGCACCGAATTTGGCTGCAAGGCTGAGCTTGGCATGTTCCGAAGACACGCGAATACGCACACACAACTCTAGGTCGGTCGCATTGTTTGTCGCGCGGACGATCTTGTCCAGCTCTTCATGGCTGTCGAGGCTGAACGTGCGCACATTGTGATTGTGATAAGCCTGCGATATCGCACGCTCGGACTTTACCGGATGCATGAAGCACAGCTTTGCATCAGGCAAAAACTTGTTAACCAGCCGCACTTCACCAAGCGAAGCGACGTCATAATGCGTGATGCCTGCATCCCACAGCAGCTCCAGCAGAGCAGGCGAGGGATTGGCTTTTACGGCGTACAGCGATTTACCCTGAAACTTCTCGGTGAAGAAACGGGCAGCGCGCGTCGCGGCATGTGGGCGAAGGAGCGTGATTGGTTCGTCCGGGCGGAGGGCGCGGACTACAGCCAGTGCGTCAGGATATTCGTGCAACTCAAGGGACCCCCAAAAAATAACATTAAACGACAAGGCTGCCTTGCGGTTATTGGAAGTCCCCCTGGGGCAGCGGATGAGCGCATTAGCAAAAACGCCGCAGTTGTAAAGTGATTCGTGCGGCTTTTTAGCTGAGCCGGTCGCGGAACTCGGTCCAGTCGAATTCACGGACGCAGCGCAGTTCGTCGGTATCGCTGTTCCAAAGCCAGATCGAGGGCAATGGCACGCCGTTGAAGGTGTTGGTCTTGACCATCGAATAATGCGCCTGGTCGAGAAACGCGAAGCGTGCGCCGGGTTCGGCGGGCACGGGCAGGCGGTAGTCGCCGATGATATCGCCTGCGAGACAGGAGGGGCCGCCGAGGCGGATTGCGGAGCCATCGGCAAGCTCGCCTAGCATTGCGGGGCGGTAGGGGGCTTCGATGACGTCGGGCATGTGACAGGTGGCGCTGATATCGGTGATGCCTACGGGTATGCCGTTGTCGAACACGTCGAGCAGTTCGCCGACGAGGATGCCTGCGTCGAGCGCGATAGCTTCGCCGGGTTCGAG
>JANMPK010000483.1:0-2500 GCA_031369825.1 Sphingomonadales bacterium | reverse complement strand
TTCGACCCCTAAGCCGATTTTGGAAAAGCTTGCCCAAAGCAATATTAGGTGGAAAAATGTCACTATAATCCCGACCGATGACCGGTTGGTGCCTGTTGATAACCCGCTGTCTAATGTAGCGATGATTGCCAAGATTTTTATCCCGAAAGGGGCACGGGTAATACCCATTACCAGCGAAGCTGCGGATCACCATTTGGCGGGGAGTGCCGCCAATGCACGACTAGCTGATCTTCATTGGCCGCCCGATCTTGTGTGGCTCGGGATGGGAAGCGACGGTCATACCGCGTCGATTTTCCCCGGACCAGATATGGAGAGCGCGCTTAATGCAGGCACCGACGTGCGTGCCGTTGGCGTGGCACCCGACCCTTTGCCGCCTGAAGCCCCCGTAAATCGGGTCACGTTGACAGCGTCGGCAATTGCAGCGGCGCGGACGACAATGTTGGTGATATCAGGCGCAGAAAAGCGTTCTGTGCTGGAAACCGCTATCGAAGAGGGCAAGAAATCCGCCTATCCGGTTGGTCAGGTGCTCGACAAGATCACTATTCCTGTCGATGTATATTGGCTTGACGGTTAACGTCAGGACCGGCGTAAATTGCTTACTGCCGTTGTATCGTTCAGCTTTTTCAAATGCCTCGGCAGGTCAAGCTCTGCTGTACCTACAGGTTTGCGGGCATCTTTCGGGTTGATCGGATGGTCAAAAGCGATACCCATGCGGCCTTCGGTCACCCAAGCGACATGTCCAGTAATCCAGCCGATGCTGCGAAGGTGGATTTCAACATGTTCGCCGCGCGCAACGCGAACCGGTGCTTCGGCCATTAATCCGCCAGCCGACAGATTACGAATACGCACTTCGCGTTCTTCTTTCGAGGACTGAAACCGCAAAATCGCCTTTAAAAACAAGCTATCACGGTCCATGCCGCGCTTTACACTGGCAGGGTCTTCTTTTGTTAATGGACCGATCGGATCGTTCATATGGCAATACCAGCTGGCTAAATTGCGACGTTTGTTACGCAATATTACTGGCACCAATATGTAGCTAAAAGGTTAACAATGATGTGAATTGTAACGAATTCTGTCGTATATGTTAAGCATATTGGCTCAAGCGGCAGTCTCTGATCAATCGTCGCGCGATACCCGTTCCTGGCGCTCATGGCGTTCCTGCGCTTCCAATGTCATCGTTGCAATCGGCCGTGCGCGTAGGCGCGCCAGCGAAATTGGCTCGCCCGTGACCGTGCAATAGCCATACTCACCCTCTTTGATGCGTCGTATTGCTGCATCTATTTTAGCGATCAGCTTGCGTTGGCGATCCCGTGTGCGCAGTTCGATACCCCAATCGGTTTCACTTGAGGCGCGGTCATTAAGGTCAGGCTCGCGGATCGGGCCATCTTGTAACTGGTTCAATGTCCCTTGAGATTCGACAAGGATGTTATTGCGCCAGTCGACCAGTTGCTTTTCAAAATATTTGAGTTGTCGCTCATTCATGAACGGCTCACCGTCTCCCGGTATGTAGTCGGGATCAAGATCATACTCTAAATCAACGATTTCGTTGGCACTATCCTGAGGCTTGGCGCTGGCGCCCATTATGATTTCTCCACCTCGTGCAGCCTGCCGAAACAGCTGGCGTGCAGCTAATTAACGCTCTCGGGCGGCCTATAGACTCGGGGGTATAGCCGCACAAGTGGCAAATGGCACAAGGCCGTCAAGATTTGATGAAAGTTGTGGAAAGCCAGCTTTCGAATAAATGCTTTGCCACCAAACAGTTCCAGTTCGGGACGATTTCGAACAACTGCCCGGCTTTTCATCATTTTTTCGCGCCGATGACATCTAAACAGGGTTAATACAATTGAGCTTAACCACTTCTTCTGCGCTTCTTGTCACATCAGGAGGCGTGAGGGGTTCCTTCCAGTCGTTGGAATGTCCTTTCGCCCCAAGGCTGAAGAAGGTCGAGATTATGTCAGTACGTATGGCTTTAGCAAAACTCTGTGCATGCACTTGCGGCGGCGCGTTGATCGGTGGGGGCGCGATGCAAGTCGCAGATTCGCCTGCAACCGCGCAAGTACATAAGGTCGGTTATGCAAAGAAAAAGACGAAGGCGCGCAAGATCGCCCGTCACACGCCTGTGCGTAAAGTAAAACGCGTTCGCAAAGTTGTACGCACGACGACAACGACAAGCTGCACGCCTAGTGTTGTAACCGTGGCAAGTCAGGGCATGCCTCCCATTCCTATGCCTTATATTCCAGCGGCATCCTATGAAGGCGGCAGCAGTGGTGGCGGCGTTCCAGTCGTGATCGGCGGATCGGGCGGCTATGGCGGCGGCGGTGGCTTCTTCGGTGGATTTTCCGGCGGGGGAAGCGGCGGCGGTGGCGGCACAGTCGTGATCTCCTCGACGTCGAGCAGCACCGGCGGCATCAGCAGTTCGACCTCTTCGGGCGGATCGGGTGGATCAAGCGACATGCAGGGTGCATCGTCGATTGCCTTCGAGTTGTGCGCGCCAGCGGCA
>JANMPK010000481.1:0-2058 GCA_031369825.1 Sphingomonadales bacterium | reverse complement strand
GCCGAAGCCGATACGCCGCGCAGCACGATGCGGATTGCGAATTTCACGGCGCTACAGCCGCAAAGCTCGCCGGACAACGAAGCGGCTAACGGCGATCTGGCTGCGACTTTGTTCCGTGGCAATTCCGATGTTACGTTAATCAACGGCGTCATCGCCACACCGAACAACGAATGTATCCGGATGAACGGCACGGGCACGACGCCCGCAACGCTTACCGCCCGCTCGGTAGCCTTGCAGTGTAACGCGACCAAATATCTGGGAACCGGATCTTACACCGCCACGCAGGTAGGGACATTCTTCGGCACGGGTGCGAACAACAATAATGATGGTTTCGCCACCAGTTTCTCGTCCTTGTTCATCAACGGGACTAATGAAACGGCGGTTGTAGCGACCAACCCGACGACGTTCAGCACGTACTTCGATGCGACCACCTATATTGGCGCTGTGCGGGATGCGAATGACACCTGGTATGCTGGCTGGACCTGCAACAGCGCGACTGCTGCGCTGGGCACCAGCGTGACTGGCCTGTGTACATCGCTGCCTACATTCTAAGCTGCGAACCATGATTGGGGTGGGGTGCAGCCTTAACCGGCGCATCCCACCCCATTTTCGATTTTGATTAAGGGAAAAACAATGTTGAAGCCATTGGGGGCGATCAGCCTGTTGCTCATAACGTCAGCGCTTGTCGCACCTTCTGCGGCGCTTGCGAAAGCAGCACCGGTGACACCGGAAGTCGAAGTCATGGATGAGGCGCAGCCCAAACCTGATGCACAAACGCAAGACGCAACCGGACAAGCCGTTGACCCAGCTGCCGAAACAACACCGCCCGAGGAAGAGGAAGTCGATGTTTCGATCCCCGGCGGTAACGACGAAATTGTTGTGCGTGGCTTTCTTGACCGCAACATTGCAAAATCATCGCCCCAAGTGGTCTCCGTGCTATCAAGTGCTGACATTGCGCGCACGGGTGAAGGCAATATTGCTGGCGCGCTTGGCCGCGTAACTGGCCTTAGCGTCGTTGGCAGCGGCTATGTCTATGTCCGTGGTCTTGGCGACCGTTACTCGCTGGCGCTGCTCAACGGGTCACCCTTGCCAAGCCCCGAGCCCCTTAAAAGGGTGGTGCCGCTCGACCTATTTCCAACCGGCGTAATTGCATCATCACTGGTCCAGAAAAGTTACTCGGCTAACTTCCCCGGCGAATTTGGCGGCGGGGTGATCAACCTGACCACCAAGTCGACCCCGCGCGATCCATTCTTCACGGTTGGCGGCAGCATTTCAGGCGACAGCGAGACAACGGGCCATTTGGGTTATACCTATTATGGCAGTTCGACCGATTGGACGGGCTACACCAATGCCAACCGGAACCTGACCCCGGCGCTATCGGCATTCATTGCCAGCGGTGAGCGCCTTAGCTCGGGCAATGTCAATCTACATGATGTCGGCAAGGGTATTGTAACAGGTCGCAACGGTATATTGCAGAAAGACGGCAATTTACCGCCCAATGCGTCACTTTCATTTTCTGCCGGCAAGACGTTCGACATCGGCACATCACAGCTCGGTTTCATTGCAGGCGGCGGTTACAGCAACAAGTTCCAGACCCGCGACACCACACAGCAGCGTTCGATCAGCGCCGACCTTTCGACACTTGATTCAGATTTCCAGCAGGTCAGCACCGACCAGCGGATCGTCGTCAACGGATTGCTTGGTCTCGGGTTTGAATTTGGCGAAAACAAGCTTCGCTGGACCAATCTCTACATCCACGACACCATCAAACAGGGTCGGTTGAGTATCGGCAATCTCGATCAGTCCACCGCTGATGTCCTGCGGCAAAAGACGGCCTGGTATGAACGGCAATTGATCGACACACAGATTGTCGGCGAGTTTGACATAACGCTCGATCTGGATATCGACCTGCGCGCGGCTTATGCCAAATCACAGCGTGAGGCACCTTACGAACTTTCCACCGAATATGTGCGCACCAACTCCGCCTCTGACCCGACCGGCGAATTTTTCGTCAATATCCTCAACCGCCAACGCGGCGATGCGCGGGTCATCTTTTCG
>JANMPK010000478.1:0-5618 GCA_031369825.1 Sphingomonadales bacterium | reverse complement strand
CGCGGATGACCGCAGCGATCTGTGCAGGTGCCTGTACGTCGGCACCCAGCGTTTCGAGATCAGCGAGCGAATTTGCAGTTTCGGACATTATGCACCCACCTTGTTCTTGCGGTTCATGGAAGCAACGTCGAGCGTCTTTGGCTGTTGGCCATCATGTGGATGATCGGTTCCGTTATATAGGTGAAGCGCGCGCATCTGCGCACGACCCAACGGACCACGCGGAACCATGCGCTCCACAGCCTTTTCAAGCACGCGCTCGGGAAATTTGCCCTCAAGCACTTTGCCTGCGGTAATGCCCTTGATCCCGCCGATATAACCAGTGTGGTGATAATAGACTTTGTCGGTCAGTTTCTTGCCGGTGAACTTCACCTTGTCGGCGTTGATGACGACAACATGGTCGCCGCAATCAACGTGTGGGGTGTAGCTCGGCTTGGTCTTACCGCGCAGAATGTTGGCGATGATGCTGGCAACGCGGCCAACGACCAAGCCTTCTGCATCAATGAGTATCCACGATTTCTCAACGTCCTGAGGACGGATCGATTTCGTAACTCTGGATAGCGTTTTCATCGCTAATCGAACCTTTCGAATTTGGATAGTTGTGCAGAATCGTTCAAGATCCCGCACGCGAAGCGGTGCCAATGGCAATGAAGCGCCCGATAGTCAAGCAAAAGCGCGGGTTTGCTGACGGGTATAATAATACCGGCAATATGATAAGTGCCAATGCCGAGCTCGATTTGCCTTATGGAACGAATTATCCATTCTATAATTAGCTGCGGTCATGCGTTGATGACCGCGTCCAATGAGTTATCAGACTTTTAGTGTTCAACAAAAGTTTCTCAAAGCCGACGCCATGAACATTCCACTGGCCTGATAGTGCGACGGTTCAACGGACGCGAAGCCGCGCGATCAAAGTTTGCGCCTGATCAAAGGTCGATCGGGCAATGCGCTTTATCCGGATTGGCAATGTCATTGTGAGAGGGTCTGATAGATTTTCGGCATGAATTTCACACTTTATCGCACCCGAGACGTCAGCGTCGTCTGACGCCGTAATGCGAAATGGAAAGTGTTCGTTTTCAATGTTATGGCGCCAATTTTCGCACGTGAGCTCTACCAACGTACTCGCTGTCGAAGGTCGCCCGCCTTTCCAGTAGAAGCCATCGGGATCTCGCGGCGTTGGCGCGCGCATATGATTTAGATCCAAAGCCGAAGGACGGACCATATTAGCGAATGGGTCGCTGATGCGTCCATTTATCATGTCAGCAAAACGACTAACAGAGCGGTTGTTTGTCTCCTTCCATACACCGCCTGGCGGCGACGGTGGATTTGGCAACTTAATGGAGTTGATCCCGCTTGCCGTAGCGGACTTTTCGTCATCGTCGGAAAATTCTGTTGGTAGAATCTCGATATTCCCTTGCGCGACAAACTTAACCAATGAACGAGTAGCCGGTCTGGTGCCTGAGTTTGCGATCACGAAATCAATCTCTGGCCACTCCACTTTGGCATTGAGGCGACGATGTAAATATTCAAATTGGTTTCGGCATTCTGATATCCATTCGGGATATGACTCATCCTGATATACTCGGATTTCTGCATCCGATGCGGGAGTAAACTCGGTAACGGTTATACCGCGATAGCCTCCAATGCTTGGAAACCGCTGTGGCTTTGGTGTTGTTTCCGCTGTTCCAAATTCGGTTGCCATCGGAAATTGCTTTTGAACTGCGTTCACCAGCGCATCCACTTCATCAGCGTTAAGCGGATCGTAGATGCCCACTTCAGCATCCACACGAGAAACCTCATGCGCGTCATCATCGAACACTTTGACTTCAAGCTTTGGTTCTTGGGAGCGCAATCGCTGCAATTCACCCTTTAGCCTGTTTGCCTCTTTGGTTGAGGCATCATCTTTTTCGCGCATCAGCCAAGTGTCAGGGATGGGAATGAAGGGAATGCCCAAACTCGCAGCCGTCGCCATTGGACCAGTGTCATGCGTGATAAGGCGAACATTGACCCCTTCATTGTCGCGTTGGAACTGCAACATCCGAAGTATGATCGCGTCGTCGTTGCTCGTTGGATCGAGATTGTCATTCAATTCTGATTGAATGCGGGATGCCGGCATGATGGAAAGAACAACGCGCGGCTCTACTTCACGGATAACAAGATCAGCTTCGCCGCCAGTTACCAGTTCCCGAAGCAGTTTTGTTGCGGCGAGTGCCTTCTTAAATGTTCGTCCGCGTTCGTTCTTTTTGTGCGTATCTAGTTCCTGTTGCACCGGACGCGAGACGATCAGTTCGACGTTAGCGTAGCCGAGCTCATGCCAAGGGAGATCGATAAGTGCCCTGCATTCGAGGAAAAGGTTGGTATCAACAACAAGTACTAATTTGTCCGCAAGATTTTCATTCATACCAAGACTCTAGCATATAGTGACCGAGTGGTAGACACACAAAATTCGTTCGCGACCGGGCTAAAGGGCAGCATATGACCCAAGGGCTGCTTTGATGTCTTACTTATGTGAAACTTAACTGTCAGCTTCCCACAACAAATACGACGCTAGTTAATTGATCGTGGATAGATGCGAAAATCTGCCGCAACTCTTGCGATGTTGGATTTCATCTGTCAGCCCTAATCCCGACATCGCTGACCGCCCGATAGCTGTAGGGGCCACCAATCAGCTCTGGATTTATCCAACATAAAACACGCGATTAAGGTGAGACCTTAGTGTGACTTTCCAAATCGAGTGGGCAGCATGGTCGCTGGTTTCGGCGCGTAGTTTTCCTACACGAATTGCCCTGATTCCACTGTGAACTTGCTGACAATTCCGTGGGCTTCAATGGCCGCAGGCCGGCAACTTCTGGAACCCCAATCAGGCTGTCTCTGCCGCCACCCATTCGGCAAATGGGCCATAAGCCGCTTCGCTCGACAGCCTTACGACCGCTGGCACATCATAGCGGTGAAGCTTGGCAATCCGCGCCATCGCCGCTTCGGCCTTTGCAGGTGTGGTTTTGAAAATCACCGGATGCTCTTCCTTCGCCTCGATCTCGCCTTCCCAGCGAAAATGCGAGATGACCATCGGCATCCGGTTCGCGCAGGCGACCAAGCGTTCTTCAAGCAGCTTGCGGCAGACATCATGCCCCTCGCCCGCCGTCGGGAACACGGCGTAGATCAAAGCGACTTCAGCTTTCGGCATGTTGGCGCCCGATCACATGCGCGCCCCAGACCGTTGCCGCGACCAGCAACGCTCCGACCGCCTGATGCGACACCGCCAGTACGATGTTCACGCCGGTCATCACTGTTGCGATGCCCAACAGAATCTGAACGCCAAAGGCGCTATGGATGGCAATCGACGCGCCGCGCGCGCCTGCACGTCTGGTCCGCCTTGCAAGCATAACCAAGGCTATTACAGCAACCCATGCCCACCAACGGTGCACAAAATGGGTTAAGAACGGGTCGTTGACGAGCGCGTAGAAAGTGCCCTTTGCGGTGTCGATGCCGTCGGGCACTAGCCGGTCATTCATCAACGGCCAACTATTTGAAACATAACCGGCATTCAGGCCAGCAACCCATGCGCCGAACAGCAGTTGCACGAACAAAACGGCGATTACGATGCCAGAAAATCTGGTAAGCTTTGCCGGTTTGGCATCCGGATTACTCGCCAAAGCCTTCAAATCAAGCGCGGTCCAGACCAATCCGCCCAAGATAAACAAAGCCGTCAGCAAGTGCACCGCCAGCCGGTAATGGCTGACATCGGTCCGCGCCGAGAGGCCCGACGAGACCATCCACCAGCCGATTGTCCCTTGTAGTCCACCCAGCGCCATCAGCGCGACGAGGCGCGGCTTGTAACCAGCCGGAATCGCTTGCTTCACCCAAAACCAAACCAGCGGCAGCGCGAAAGCGAGACCAACCACCCGGCCCAGCAAGCGGTGGACCCACTCCCAGAAATAGATGAATTTGAACTCCGCCAGCGTCATGCCCGCCGGACCGTTGATCTGCGTATATTCGGGAATAGCCTTATATTTGTCGAACTCCGACATCCATGCCGCCTCATTCAGCGGCGGCAATGCGCCAGTAATCGGCTTCCACTCGGTGATCGAAAGCCCCGATTCGGTCAGCCGCGTAATCCCGCCGACAACGACCATTGCAAATACCAACGCGGCTACGAACATCAGCCACCGGATAAGCGCTTCAGGACGTGCAAATGTCGATGGTAATTCTTGAGGTGAGTTCAGGGCGATATCCATAATCGGCGATATGCGCCTGCTAAGGGCGACTGACAAGCGGCTGATAATTGCAAAATCTGCACAGTTTCATATAATTTTTGGCATGTGATGTTGTAACGTGCGCCGAATCATGTCATTAGAGTTGTGTAATGACGCAGGTATGGAAAACATGGCGCTGGGATGGCCTCGGTTTGAGCATTGCTGGGCTGTGCCTTGTTCACTGCCTTGCGACCACCATCTTATTGGTTTTTCTGGCCTCTGCAGGCGGTTTGTTGCTCGACCCGGCCATCCATGAAATCGGTCTGTTTCTCGCCATCATCTTTGGCATATTGGCACTAGGCAAGGGACTGTGGGATCACGGCTTCATCATGCCCGCCGCCATCGGCGCGCTTGGCATTGGCATGATGGCGGGTGCGCTCACCCTCCCGCATGGCGGCACTGAAATCATGTGGACGATATTGGGCGTCGCGGTATTGGCGCTCGGCCACGACTTGAACCACCGCGCTTCGCGCTAAACGTGAATCGCTTCGCGTTGACGCTTTGGCGCGGAGCGCCTACATTACAGTCATGCCATTACATCATCATCACGAGCATGAAGGCGCATCGCTTGCGCAAGCTGCACAGACCGCGCTGACCGAAGCGGGCGAGCAGTGGACCGATATGCGCTCCGATATCTTTTCGGTGCTGGCAACCTTTGAAAAGCCTGCTTCGGCCTATGACATTGCCGACCTCGTGTCGCAAAAGCGCGGCAAGCGGGTTGCGCCCAACAGCGTCTACCGCATCCTCGACCTGTTTGTGACCACCAACCTCGCGCGCCGGGTCGAGAGCGCCAACGCCTATATCGCAAATTCGCACCCGGGATGTTTGCACGACTGCATCTTCCTGATTTGCGACACTTGCGGCAATGCCACCCACATAGACGACGACAAATTATCAAACAACGTCCGCGCCGCCGCCGAAAGCGCCGGTTTTGCGCAAGTCCGCCCGGTTATCGAGGTACGCGGCAAATGTGCCGATTGCGATTGACGGATTCTGACTGACAGCATGTATTTTCGGCGCTAAAGCGGACTTATATGTCGCAAAACCCAGACACGCCCTTGCTCGACAAGGTCAACAGCCCCGCAGATTTACGCGAATTGCACGTATCGGAGCTGCGCCAACTCGCCGACGAGTTACGCGCGGAGACGATTTCTGCGGTCTCTGTGACCGGCGGCCATCTGGGCGCGGGGCTGGGCGTGGTCGAGCTAACCACCGCGATCCATTATGTGTTCGATACGCCGCGCGACCGGCTGGTGTGGGATGTCGGCCATCAATGCTATCCGCATAAAATCCTGACCGGCCGGCGCGACCGGATCCGCACCCTGCGCCAGGGCGGCGGCCTCTCGGGCTTCACCAAGCGCAGCGAGA
>JANMPK010000474.1:0-2411 GCA_031369825.1 Sphingomonadales bacterium | reverse complement strand
GCATTATGACGGCGTCGAATTGCGCTTTCCGGGATCAATCGAGAGCGGATGTGCGTCCTATTGCTCGGACCGCGCAAGCCTGTCGGGTACACATTACTTCATGGTCCAGCCCGGCGATGAACCCGCACGCAAAACCTTGGGGCGCGATATCGAAAGGCTCTGCGACTAGCGCGGGACGACGAGACAGGCTTGTCCAGCGGACTTTACTTTGCCGCACATCGCCTCTGCAGATCCGCGTGTTGCAAAGGGACCGGCTTGCAAGCGTGTGACGCTGCCCGACGCTTTCAGATAAGGTTGAAGTGCTGCAAGATCGCTGATTTTGCTTTCAAGTGAAACCCATAGCTTTTGCGCATTGGCCTCTTCGCCAAATGCACCGAGTTGAATCCGCCAGGCACCATCAACGGCAGCTGCTTTAACCGGCACTGTTTTGATAGGAGCTGGCTTGGCTACAGCAGCCTTCACCGGCTCAGCAGCTTTTGTCGGGTATTCTTGCGGAAATCCCGGCGTTACTTTTGGCGGAATTTTTGATGGAGGTACCGTCACTGGCTTAGTCGTTTTTGCGGACGGCGTTGTGTTGATCGGGAAACCCGCGACTTGTGCGGCCCGTGACCTACCGGCGCTTTGTTCCATATCGCCCGCCAACACTGTCGCTTGTTGGCGTTGCTCCAGCGGAATGAACTGATCCATCTGCGCAAGACTGCGCGATGCTGGGGCCATTCCCGCAGACGATGCGCGGGTCATTAGCGCATAAGCGCGCACCCAATCCTTTCCGATATGCACACCGTTGAACAATTCGGTGCCGAGGAGATATTGCGCGCGAGGGTCACCGCGCTCTGCCGAAGCCTGTAGATAGGGAAGCGATTCGGGAATTTTGCCCTGATAATGCAATAAATGGCCATAGCTGTCGGCTGCTTGCAGATGGCCTTGCGCAGCCGCGCGCTTATACCAATCCAGCGCTACATTCAGGTCAGCCTTGACCCCGCGCCCCATTTTGTAAGCCTGGCCCATATTGAACTGCGCATCGGCGTCGCCTTTTAGCGCAGGATCACGCCATTGCTTGACTGCGGCTTCATATTCACCGCGGCTCCAGGCATCGACGCCCGTTTTAACGTCAGCAAGTGCAGGGGCACCGGCGATAGCCAGTGCAAAGGCTGCGATTGCAATTTTCGATAGGTGCGACCCGATTGCCATTAATTCACTCCGTTTCAACGTAACTCGCGTATTAAATCACAGAAACTGAAAATTGGTAAACATATCTGCTTAATAGCTTAACCAGGGTAATCCTTCAAATGGCACGTCTTTATGCGGGTAACAGATTAAGGATTATCAAGGCAACGCGGGTTGCATTAAAGTTGAAATCCCTTGCAGCGTTAACGGATTTTTAGCCCTGTTCTGTCACATCCCCATTTGAAACATTTGCAAAGGGGATTGATGTGAGGGTTCTCGCATTAGCATCACAAAAGGGCGGTTCGGGCAAAACGACCCTATCAGGCCATTTAGCGGTACAGGCACAACTCGCCGGTGCCGGGCCGGTCGTATTGATCGACATTGATCCGCAGGGATCGCTTGCCGACTGGTGGAATGAGCGTGAGGCAGAACTGCCTGCTTTCGCCCAAACAACCGTCGCAAGGTTGGCTGCCGATTTGGCAGTATTGCGCCAACAGGGGTTCAAGCTTGCGGTTATTGATACCCCGCCTGCAATCACAATGGCGATCCAGAGCGTTATTTCGGTATCCGAACTCATTGTGGTTCCAACCCGCCCAAGCCCGCATGATCTGCGCGCCGTGGGTGCAACCGTTGACCTTTGCGAACGTGCTGGCAAACCGCTGATCTTCGTAGTCAACGCAGCAACGCCCAAAGCCAAAATTACATCGGAGGCCGCCGTTGCCTTGTCACAGCATGGCACTGTGGCGCCGATTACCTTGCATCACCGCACCGATTTCGCGGCATCAATGATTGATGGCCGCACGGTTATGGAAATCGACCCCAATGGTCGGTCCTCACAAGAAGTGATCCAGTTGTGGACCTATATCTCTGACCGTCTGGAAAAGAACTTCCGCCGCACTGTATTTAGCGCCCCCGCCGCCGTTACCAACCAGCAAGCCGCCACAGCGCGACCGATGGGTGGATTCGGTCGCCGGGTATTTGGCTCTTAAGTACTGAAAGGGGGCAGAAAAAATGGCAGATCCAAAACCAATCGCATCGCTCTCCGGTATATTGCTGGCGCGCAAAGGTGCCGCTCGTCCGGCGATGCGTCGCCAGACCATGATGGGTAATCATGGCTCGGCGGCTCTTGCCCAAGATGATCTTGGCTGGAACGACATGGGTTATGATGCCGATCCTGATCCTACGGCACCTATGGATTATGAGCATGATTATCATGGCTATAACCCGCTTGCAGCAGCCGTGCC
>JANMPK010000425.1:0-5974 GCA_031369825.1 Sphingomonadales bacterium | reverse complement strand
CTATGATGCTCAGGCGTGGGCGATATTCAACATCGCTATCCAGCCCGGCGCGATTTTGGCGGTGGTGGTGCTGTATTGGCGAACGTTCGCGGAGGTTTTGAAGGGACTCTTTTCGTGGGAGGCGGGCGCGGTGGCGTTTGTCCGCAACCTGCTGCTGGCGTTTTTTCCGGCGGTGATATTGGGGTTGGCGTTTGGCGACGCGATTGAGATGATGCTGGAAAATGCGGTGATTGTCGCATGGGCGCTGATAATTGGCGGTGTGGCGATTTTGGTGGTCGAGAAATACGCGAAACCTCAAGAAAGTGGCGGCGTGGCGGCGCTTACCGTCAAGCAATCGGCGATGATTGGGCTGATCCAGTGTCTGGCGATGATCCCCGGGGTCAGCCGTTCGGGGGCCACCATATTGGGCGCGATGTCGCTCGGTGTGGATCGCAAGACGGCGGCCGAATTCAGCTTCTTCTTGGCGATGCCGACGCTCACTGGGGCGACCGTGCTGCAACTGTTCAAGCACCGTGATGCGGTGAGCATGGATGATATGGGGCTGATCGGTATCGGTTTTGTCGTGTCGTTCGTGGTGGCATGGATCGTCATCAAGGCATTTCTGGCGGTGGTGACACGGTATGGATTCGGGCCGTTTGCGTGGTACCGAATCATTGCTGGAGTGGCAGCGTTGATATGGCTGGCGCAGAGATAGGGCCGAATTGGAACTTATTTTTTGTAATAAAATTACAAATGTAGGAAATTAGAGCAAAACTTGCCCAATATAAGACAGTAAATATGTCCTATATTTTCATTTACGCGTGACTTTCCCCAACTTCCACCCTAAGCGCAGCGCATTCGAATGGAGAACTGCGCTGTGGCAAAAGACCCCATGCTCAAATTTGTCGGCACCCCCCAAGCCTTCCCCGAAAAGCGCAAGGCGGACCTGCGCGCCGAGGATTTTGCTGAGATCGCCAAACGCTACGCCCCCGATAAGGCCGCCGAACAAGCATCGCGCTGCTCCCAGTGCGGCGTGCCCTACTGCTCAGTCCACTGCCCGCTTGGCAACCACATCCCCGACTGGTTACGGTTGACCGCCGAGGGCCGGTTGCGCGAAGCCTATGAACTATCCAACCTGACCAGCACCATGCCCGAAATCTGCGGCCGCATTTGCCCACAGGACCGCCTTTGCGAAGGCAATTGCGTCATTGAATTTTCGGGCCATGAGGCGGTTACCATCGGCTCGGTCGAAAAATATATCACTGATACGGCATGGGAAGAAGGCTGGGTTGAGCCTGTCGCTGTCGGCCCCTCGCGCGGGCAATCGGTCGGCATCATCGGTGCTGGCCCGGGTGGGCTGACGACGGCGGAGTATTTGCGCGTCGCCGGATACGAGGTTCATGTTTACGACCGTTACGACCGGATGGGCGGGCTTTTGACTTACGGCATCCCCGGCTTTAAGCTGGAAAAAGATGTGGTGATGCGCCGCGTTGACCGGCTGCGCGATGCGGGCATCCTTTTCCACGCGAACTTTGAAGTCGGGCGCGATGCGTCGCTTGATGACCTGCGCGCCAAGCACGATGCGGTGCTGATCGCTACCGGCGTGTATAAGGCGCGAGACATCAAGACGCCGGGAATAGGCCTGAACGGCATCGTCGCCGCGCTCGATTATTTGACCGCATCCAACCGAAAAGGCTTTGGCGATGCGGTCGAAGCCTTTGACAGCGGCGCACTCGATGCGGCGGGCAAGAATGTCGTCGTCATCGGCGGTGGCGACACCGCGATGGACTGCGTTCGCACCGCAATCCGCCAAGGCGCGAAGTCGGTGAAATGCCTTTACCGTCGCGACCGCGAAAATATGCCGGGGTCCCAGCGCGAGGTCGCCAATGCCGAGGAAGAAGGCGTCGAGTTCGTCTGGCTTTCGGGCCCCAAAGGTTTCGACGGCGATGATAGCGTCAGCAAAGTCCATGTAGCAAAGATGCGGCTCGGCGCACCCGATGCTTCAGGCCGCCGTGCACCCGAAAATGATCCGCAGGGCGATTTCACGCTCGACGCCGATCTGGTCATCACCGCGCTGGGTTTTGAGGCCGAAGACCTGACTGTGTTGTTCGGCGCACCCGACCTGAATGTAACCCGCTGGGGCACCATTCGCGTTGACCATATGACAAGCATGACCAACCTCGACGGCGTATTCGCCATCGGCGACATCGTTCGCGGCGCAAGCCTTGTCGTCTGGGCGATCAAAGACGGCCGCGACGTGACCGAACATATGCACAAGTGGTTGCAGGCAAAAGCCAAAGCGGTGAAAGTAGCGGCATGACTTTTGGGAGAAACATCATGTTGAAATCTGCATTCATCGCCCTGTCCCTTACCGTTTCGTCGTTTGCGATTGTGGCACCCGTCAACGCCCAGGCAGACGCCGCCAAACCCGCAGCTGCGCAACTGGACCCTGCCCGTCTGAAATTGGCGGAACAGACCGTCGCAAAGCTGATCCCGCCTGGCACCTATTCCAAAATCATGAAGGACATGATGGACAGCATGGCCGGTGGTATTGTCGAACAGATGATGGGCATGGACGCCGCTATCGTTGCTGGCATGGCCGGTGAGAAAGAGGGTAGCGAAGCTTCAGAAGCGGTTAAGGGCAAAACAATGGCCGATATCGCTGCCGAGAAAGACCCGAACTTCAAAGAGCGTATGGATATCGCGATGAAGGTCATGTTTTCCGAAATGGGAACATTGATGAGCGATATGGAACCGGTAGTCCGCGAAGCGCTCTCCAAAATCTATGCACGCAAATACACCGCCAAAGAACTGACCGATATGAACATATTTTTTGCAACACCAAGCGGGGCATCGTTTGCTGGCAATTTCATGGCGACCTTTACCGATAAGGAAATGATGGACGCATCGTTCGGGATGATGCCAAAGATGATGGAGGCGATGCCCGCGATCATGAAGAAGGTCGAGGAGGCAACCGCACATCTACCGCCTTTGCCGAAGTCGGATGAAGAAACGGCAATGGATGCAGCGATTGCGGAAGCGTCAGCAGCAGTCGATGCCGCTGCTACTGCCAATGCCAATGAAACCGGCGAAGAGCCTTGGTATGTCGAAGACAATTGGACACCCGCCAATCGCAAGAAAGCCGCCAAGCTCTCCGATGCCTTTGTCAAAGCCAATACAAAATCCGAAGCCGTTTATACAGCGTTCGACGAGGCCCAGAATGACGCGATTGATGAAGCGCGCACGCGTTATCTGGCCGATGGCTGGAAACCTGATCCAAATGCCGCGACAATTTCTGCCGACGACGAACCAATGGCCGCCGAAGATATCCCCGCAGATGCAGTGCCGCCGCCCGTTGCGCCAAAATAATGGATGTTTATGATGACCCACCAATTCCCCACACCCGAACATGAACGCCTCGCCCGCGAGGGCATGTATCGCCCCGAATATGAGGGTGATGCCTGCGGTGTCGGTTTGATCGCGGCGACCAACGGCAAGGCTTCGCGGCGCGTGGTAGCTAGCGGGATCGAGGCGCTGAAGGCCGTATGGCACCGCGGTGCTGTCGATGCCGATGGCAAGACCGGCGACGGTGCTGGAATCCATATCGACCTGCCCGTGCGCTTTTTCGACGACAAAATCGCAGACAGCGGCCACCGTCCGATGCCCAACCGGCTGGCGGTCGGCATGGTGTTTTTGCCGCGCACCGATCTGGGGGCGCAAGAGAATTGCCGGACATTGGTCGAAGCCGAAATCATCGAGGCAGGCTACACCATCTACGGCTGGCGTCAGGTGCCGGTCGATGTCTCGGTGATCGGTGAGAAAGGTCAGGCGACGCGGCCCGAGATCGAGCAGATTATGATCGCAGGTCCGATGCCCGACGAAATTGACGCGACCGAGTTCGAGAAGAATCTCTACCTCGTGCGCAGGCGGATCGAGAAGAAGATCATCGCCGCGCAAATCCGGGATTTTTATATCTGTTCGCTGTCATGCCAGTCGATTGTCTATAAAGGCCTGTTCCTCGCCGAGAGCCTTTCAGTCTTTTACCCCGACTTGCAGGACGAACGCTTCGAAAGCCGCGTGGCGATTTTCCACCAGCGTTACTCGACCAATACCTTCCCGCAGTGGTGGCTGGCGCAACCGTTCCGCAGCCTTGCGCATAACGGCGAAATCAACACCATTCGCGGCAACCAGAACTGGATGAAAAGCCACGAAATCAAGATGGCGTCGATTGCCTTTGGCGCGCATTCGGATGACATCAAACCTGTGATACCCGCAGGATCGTCTGACACCGCCGCGCTCGACGCGGTATTCGAAACTCTGGTCCGATCAGGCAAGGAAGCGCCGACCGCGAAGCTCATGCTGATCCCCGAGGCGTGGCAATCGAACGACAAGCTCTCTGCTGAGCACCGCGCGATGTATGAATATATGGCGTCGGTGATGGAGCCCTGGGACGGTCCAGCGGCGCTTGCGATGACCGACGGTCACTGGGCGGTGTCGGGCGTCGACCGCAATGCGCTGCGCCCGCAACGTTATTATCTGACCAACGACAATCTGCTGATTATCGGCTCGGAAACCGGGATGGTTGTTGTGCCCGAATCGACGATTATCGAAAAGGGCCGTCTTGGCCCCGGCGAAATGATCGCGGTCAATCTGGACGAAGGCAAACTCTACCGCGACAGCGAGTTGAAGGACCGCATTGCTGCCGAGCAGGATTACCGCACTTTAGTCAAAGGCTTTCAGGCTATGGCAGATTTGGCCGCGGCCAAGAACGAGAGGCTGCCCGATTGGTCTCGCGCTGAGTTGACCCAACGCCAGATTGCGGCGGGCATGACATTGGAAGATGTCGAGATGATCCTCGCGCCGATGGCCGAGGATGGCAAGGAAGCGATCGGCTCGATGGGTGATGATACGCCTTTGGCCGTGATTAGCGACAAGCCGCGCCTTATCAGCCAGTTTTTCCGCCAGAATTTCAGCCAAGTCACCAACCCGCCTATCGACAGTTTGCGGGAGCGGCATGTGATGAGCCTGAAAACACGCTTTTCCAATCTGGCCAATATCCTCGAAGAGAAAAGCCAGAACGCTGACGTCCTGGTGCTCGACAGCCCGGTTCTGACTGCGGCTGAATGGGCGCGGTTGAAGTCGGCATTTGGCAAGCTCGCAGCAGAGATTGACTGCACCTATGACTTATCGACGGGTCAGGAAGGTTTGCGCGCCGCGATTACACGTATCCGTGAAGAAGCTGTCGAGGCAGTGCGTTCGGGCAAGTCCGAATTGTTCCTGACCGACGAAAATATCGGGCCGGACCGGGTCGGCATCGCAATGATATTGGCCGCTGCGGCTGTTCATACGCATTTGGTGCGCAATGGCCTGCGCAGCTACTCGTCGATCAACGTCCGTTCCGCAGAATGCCTCGATACGCATTATTTCGCGGTGCTGGTCGGCGTCGGTGCAACCACCGTGAACGCCTATCTGGCCGAAGCGTCGATTGCCGACCGCCATGCGCGCGGGCTGTTGGGTGATTTGAGCCTTGTCCAAGCCACGCAGAATTTCCGCACCGCGATCAACGAAGGTCTGCTGAAGATCATGTCCAAAATGGGCATTGCGGTTATTTCAAGCTATCGCGGCGGGTATAACTTTGAAGCGGTTGGCCTCAGCCGTGCTTTGGTCAATGATTTCTTCCCCGGCATGCCGAACAAGATTTCGGGCGAAGGCTATGCCTCGCTCTATGTCAACGCGAAGGACCGGCACGAGGCGGCGTTCGACAGCGCAGTTGCGCGGTTACCGGTTGGCGGTTTCTACAAGCAACGCAAAGACGGTGAGGCGCATGCTTATTCGGCAGGGTTGATGCACTTGCTGCAAAGCTCGGTCGCCAACGATAGCTACTCGACCTATTTACAATTTGCCGCTGGTGTTCGCGAACTGCCGCCGATCTACCTGCGCGATCTGCTCGAATTCAACTTTGCCCCCGAACCGACAGCGATTGACGATGTCGAAG
>JANMPK010000398.1:0-2045 GCA_031369825.1 Sphingomonadales bacterium | reverse complement strand
GTTCGCCAGCAACAAGACCGTATTGCCGAGCAATATCAGCCTGAAGTCGAGGTTGGTTTCGACAGCTTGGCAGGCGAAGAACAACCCGTCGGATCGGCGCTTACTGTCGTTACGATGACGCCAGAGCCTGCTGTTGTCCCGCTGCGGAAACCACAGCCTGTGGCGGCCAATGCAAAAACCCGCGCTGCGCCTGGTTTGAAAGACAAAGCAGCATTTACCCTGCGGCTTGATCAAGACCGTCATTTAAAACTGCGTCTGGCATGTGCCGTGCGTAACAAATCAGCGCAAATGTTGGTGACTGATGCGCTTGATGCTTTTCTCGATTCGATGCCCGAAATTGGTCAGCTCGCTGCCCATGTTCCGGCGCGGAAATAATTATGTTGAACCCAATGCGTTTTTTTGAGGTGTTGTCATGAATAGCAATTTTGTTGTGAAACTCGCTTTGTCGACTGCTTTCGTCGCGGTGCCGACCTTGGGTTGCACAAGCTTGGGCATCAGCAGCACATCAAAGGTGTCTGCGGCAAAGGCAGGCCCTGAAAAAGCCTATGGCTGGGCGCGCAAGGCAGAAAAGGCCTTTGCGAAGGGCAAAACTGATCGCGCTTTGATGTTTGCCGAAATGGCCGTTGAAGCCGATATGCAGAACCGCGATTATCGCGGCCTGTTGGCACGGATTTATATGTCGCAAGGTCGTTTTTCATCGGCAGAACGCACGTTGATGGATGTTATGGAATTGGGTCAGATTGATCCGCGTACTGTCGTCAGCCTTGCGCTGGCCCGTATTGCGCAAGGCAATGTCGATTCGGCAATTTCATTGGTTGAGGCCAATCGTTCCATTGTTCCGGCAAGCGATTATGGCCTGACACTGGCACTGGCCGGTCAATCTGGTCGCGCCGTTGAGGTGTTAAGCGATGCAATCCGCGCCGACAACGCATCGGCACGTACACGCCAGAATTTGGCGCTGGCTTATGCACTCGATGGTCGCTGGCGCGAGGCCCGCATTATGGCGGTGCAAGATATGAATCAAGACAAGGTCAACGAACGGATTTCCGAATGGGCGCATTATGCCCGTCCCGGTGCCTATCAAACCCGCGTCGCAGGGCTGTTGAATGTGACGCCGCGTGAAGACGCCGGGCAACCTGTGCGTTTGGCTTTGGTCTCGGCCCCGGTTGGGCTTGCCCAAGTTGAACCCGCAATTGTTCCAATTGATATCCCTGCATCGGTTGCAGCCACCGAGTTGGCGGCTATCGGCCCGGCACCCGTTGCAGATAGTGCAGGCTTTTCCGCTGTTGAAGCCGAAGTAAAAGTCGCTGAAATGGCACCGCAGCCGGTATATCAAGCACCGTTGATCAAGGCACCTGTTGGTCCGGCGAAAGCTGCTGCACCAGCACCTGTCAAACTTGCTCTGGCCGATGTTCCAGCCGCTACACCGAAATCGGTTTCAGGATCGCATGTCGTTCAATTGGGAGCATTTTCTTCTGCTGCTGCTGCGGAAAAAGCATGGAGCCAGTATAGCAAACGCTTTGGCGTGCTGAACGGATTTAGCTCGGCCAGCTCTACGGTGACCGTGAACGGCAAAACGCTGATTCGCCTTGCTGCGATGGGCTTTGGCAATCAGGCTACTGCAAACAGCGCTTGCCAACAGATCAAATCAAAAGGCGGTGATTGCCTTGTGCGCAGTGTAGGTGGGCAACAGTCGATTCGGATGGCGTCGGCTCAAGGTCGTCGCGTCGCTGCCCGTTAAACCAAAGTTTTTCGAAGTTTCGATGAAGGGCGGCAGGTCAGATGACCTTGCCGCCCTTCATCATTTTGCGGACCCGGCCTTGCACGGGAAGCTTGTCAAAGGGCGTGTTGCCAGCGAGCGCCGTCATCTTGTCGCCATCGACCTGCCATGGCGCATCGGGGTCGATGAAAATCAGGTCGGCTTCACATCCTTCGGCGATCCGACCCGCGTTGATACCCAATATCTTCGCCGGATTGGCAGACAACAGGTCGAATAGTCTGCCAATCGAGACCTGACCATCGCGCACGAGATTGAGCGACAATGC
>JANMPK010000391.1:0-4154 GCA_031369825.1 Sphingomonadales bacterium | reverse complement strand
GCCGATTGAGCGCTCAATCGTGCGACGCTCGTCATCATTGAGGAGGCCGCCAATCGCAAGCAACTGTCCGTCGCCAACCGTCAACGTCGTTTCAAATTCGCGTTTATTGAGGATGAGGTCGCTTGAACGCGAAGAAACCGGCCCGGCGACACTCGACACTTCTTGCTTCAGAAACAGCTTCACATCGCCCTGCGCATTGACCTGCGGGGTAACCTCCAGTTTGATGCCGACCTCTTGCCTCTGCACCGTGCGGAATGCGTTTTCGAAATTCGCCGACAGCTGCTCGCCGGTGCTGACCGGCACTTCTTGCCCGACCAAAAACTTTGCCTTCTGGTTATTCAGCGTCACGATATGCGGCGTTGCGAGCAAATTGGATTCGGTGTCAGCGGCAATCGCGTTGATAATTGTGCCGAAAATAGCGTTCTTGCCAATATCAAGGGCAAAGCCACCAAAGCCGCCGGTCGCGCTAAGGATCGAAGCGGCTGCGGCCTCTTGCAAGCTGTCGCCGAGCGCGCTGCTGGTGGAGGTGGTGGTTGTGGTGCCGTTCACTGTTGTCGTCGTGCGGGTTAATTCTTCTGCACCAATTGCGCCGGCGATAGTCAGGATATTGGGTGTGGCATTGGAATAATTGGTCGCGGCAAAAGGCAAGTCTTTGCCGCCCAGCAAAAACTGGACACCCAGCTTCTTTGCTGCCTCGTTGCCTATTTCGACAACAATCGCTTCAACCAACACCTGTTCGGGACGGGTATCAAGTTGGCGGATCAGTTCGCCCAATGTGCGCTGCATTTCAGGGTTAGCGGCGACGATTAGCGCATTGGTGCCTTCATAACGGGTCACCACAATCGGGCCACGCCCGCCAATGCCGTTCATTCCGGAAGATGAGCTTGCCGCAACGACTGGCGTAATTGCTGGCGCAGATGCCGCACCGCCACCATTTGTGGGTGCCGCTGCAACCGGTGGCAGATTGGTGTTCTGCGAACCGCCATTTTGTCCGCCGATAAGCGACTGAACAGTCTCCAGCAGGGTTTCGGCATTGGCATGTTCAAGCCGGTATACGCGGATTTCCGCACCCGATTGCGCCCGTGCGTCAAGCTGTTTGGCCATTGCAGCAAAGCGCGCGACAGAAGTTGCATCACCGCGCAGCGCAATCGCATTACTGCTGTCGATTGCGACCACGGTTAACGAAGACCGCGCGCCCTCGCCGCCGCCTTGGCCTGCTAAGCTTTGCAGTGCGGTGGCAATTTCGCGTGCGCCGGCATTGTCGAGCGTCACAATCTGCGTCGCCGCGGAATCGCGGTCGATCTGGCGGATTAGGTCGCGGATACGGCGGATATTGTCGGCATAGTCGGCAACCACCAAGCTGTTGGCGTTGCGGTTGGCGGTTATTGACCCTTCACGGCTAATAAGCGGACGCAGCGTTTCAACCGCTGTGGTCGCATCAATCGAACGCAGGCGGAATACTTCGGTAACAAACTGGCTGGGCGCGGCGGTTCTGGCCCCTACGCGCGTGGGTTGGGTAGCAGCACCGTCGGCGGGCTGCACCCGGTATCCGCCGCCGCGCATCGGGATGGCAACCAAGCCATTGGCGCGCAAAGTCGACAGAAACACTTCAAAATATTCCGAACGGCTAAGCGGCCGGTCAGTCACCACCGATACTTTGCCAGTCACCCGGCCATCGACGATGAAGGTTTGCCCGGTCACCCGTGCGGCATCCTGCACAAAGGCACGGATATCGGCGTCGCGCACATTCAATGTATGCTGCGCCATAATCGGCTCGGCAAAAATCAAGGCGGTACACGCCAGAAGCAAAGATAGTTTACGGATCACGGTTGTTCCAAATTCAAAACGATTGGGATTTTCGATCCGCCACGCTCAACGTCTACGCTAAGCTTCGCGCCGGGCCGAAATTGCGATGCTATATCGGATGCCGACAATACCGGGCGGCCATTAACCGCAACGACGATATCGCCGGGCAGGAATCCGGCTATGCGCAGCATTGTGCCGTCATCGCGGGGTTGAAGCACAAGGCCAGTCACGCGCCCGCCTTCATTACGCGGCGCAAAACCGATGGATTTTTGCAAGCTGCCCGCATTCAGCGCGACGTTATTGGTTGCAGACGACGGTGCCACCGCGCCAGCACCAGCAACGGGTGAACCGACCGTTTCGGCGGGCACCGATTGGTCGATATAAAGCGATTCCTTAACCCCGCCGCGCGACAATATGACATAATCAAAGGCAACGGAATCCAGCGTAACGCCGGGCATCACCTCTTCGCCAACGGCAAAGCTGACCTGAATGCCGTCCTCACCCGCGATAATCGCCGAACCTCCGCCCGAGCTTTCATTAGCTCTGATGCCGAATAATGTCAGGTTGAGTGCGGTGACGCTGTCTGTCCCGGTTGCGATGCTATCGTTGCGAAAGAATGGATCAAAGGAAGTGAACAAGGAAACACGGGTCTCTGGCGGCACCATATCAACTGCCCGCGCTTGCCAAGCACCTAGTGGACCGACGGGTGTCACAAATGCCCATAGCAAACGGGCAACTTGAGCGGCGAGCAATAGGCACAGCACAGCAATCAGAACATTGGCAACCGGAACGGTCTTTGCACGGCCAAAAGCCGCACCCATCCTATCTGCCAAAGAAATTGCCACAAATACCCCTGATGATTCTTGTTTCTATTCGGAGGGCTAAGGTAACGCGGTGACTCACAAATGACACTAAAATGACAATTCGATTACCATCAGGCAGTCACTGTTTTGGAACCCGAGCAAAAAATAACGGCAGCGAAGGACTTTCGCTGCCGCAAGTTTGGGGGATGAATGCAGATTTAGAAGTTAAAGTTCAGGCTGGCCGATGCGCTCAAACCGATATCATAATTATTGTAGAGTATCTTGTTGTCGCCCGATTGCTGGAACTCGCGGTATTTTGTCCGCGTAATATTGCGAATCTCGAACTTCATCTCGGCCTCTTGACCAGCGATCTTGATCCCTTGGCGAGCAACAAAATCGAGCCGGAAGCCAGGGCGTTCGACAACGTCTGGTTGGGGCGGTGTTCCATTGATACCCCGGCTGGAAACGCGGTCGCTTGCATAGGACAGCAGGAATGTGATCTGCGACAGCTCATCCTGATCCTCCATACCGACCTGCAAGTTTACAATATGGTCCGATTGCCCGGTTAGCGGCGCGCCATTTTGGAAATAGTCGGTGGCATTGGTCGAAAACGCGCCAAAAACAGCAGTGCTATCGGTTGCTCCAACCTTTAATTTCGATTTGGTGTAGGTGTAGTTAGTAACAACAACCAAGCGGCGGCTTGCAAAAAAGTCGCTGTCACTGATTGTGCTGAGATCAAAATATTTCTGTACGTCGATCTCGGCGCCATAAAGCGATGCTTCCGGCGCATTGGCAAATGATGTTGTGAAATCATTGGTCACAAACGCCTCAATCGGATTTTTGATCTTCTTGTAGAAGGCGGAGAATGAAAAGCGTTGTTCGGGTGCGAAATAATATTCGAAACGCGCTTCACCGTTATAAAGCTGGCTATCGACGAGTAACGGGTTGCCACGATACGCCCGGTTTGTGTCCGGATCGAAATAGGGCTGGTTGATCAGTTCGCGGAATTGCGGGCGGGCAATCGTCTTCGACCCGCTTGCCCGCAGCTTCATCTGGTCGGTCACGTCCAGTGTCACCGTTGCCGCAGGTAACCAATATTCACGGGCCAAATTGGTCGCTGCACCCGATGCGCCGGGTATATTGAACACCTGAATTGGAACAACGGTCTGCTTCGCCTTTTCCCAACGCACACCCGCGTCAATGTTGATGGTTTCGGTGATCTGGGCATTGACCTTGCCATAAGCAGCCCATGTGCGCAGCTTCGCCTCGAATGCCGGATTGCCCTCATCGGCTTCGAGCAGGCTGATATCGTAGAAGTCGATAATCTGCGGCTGGAGCAAAAGGTCTGCACGAAGCAGCCCAACGCCCGCTGGCAATCCGTTTGCATCATAGAAAAATTCACGACGTGAACTGACGCTGTCGGTATCGGTATAAGCATTGCCAACTGTTACGCCGATGTCGGGGGTGAGTTTATACGTGACGTCGGCACCGCCTGACCAAAGCTCTTCGGTCAGGTCCGAAAAGATGACCCGCGCATCGCCGAGG
>JANMPK010000386.1:0-14973 GCA_031369825.1 Sphingomonadales bacterium | reverse complement strand
CAAAAGCCGGGGTGATGGCGGCGGAGGAGAGGAGCGCCGCGCCCAGGAGATATTTACGCATATTGTTTAATCCATTTTCTATTAAACGACCCCACTATGTGCAGGGCCGCCCATAAAACGGGTGGTTCCAACTTCTGTTTCATGAATATAAAATAACAAGATACTGTTACTTTATTGCAACAGTTTGCCCTCGGCTGGCCGTGTACAGGAGCGAAATTGGCGGTGAAAAATTGGGTTTCTGCCATGCCCCTTGCCCCGCGATATCCGCTGCGCCATGAAAGTGCCATGTCCCAGATTTCTAATCCCGCCACCGCCTACAAAATCCTGACCGCCAAACAATGGGCGCAGTTTCAGGCGGATGGTGTCTTTTTAGGCGCACCGGTGGACTTTGCCGATGGCTATATCCATTTGTCCGCCGCCGAACAGGTGCAAGGGACGCTGGACAAGCATTTTGGCGGGGCCGCGGGGCTGGTTATTGCCGAGGTCGATCTGCCCGCCTTGGGCGACACGGTGAAATGGGAAGTCTCGCGCGGCGATGCTTTGTTCCCGCATATTTACGGACCGCTGCCGATGGCTGCGGTTGTTGGAATACGGGCGGCTTAGTTCGACTGCCAAAGCCACCAACGAAAATTGCGTAGGGAATTACTGATATGCGGTTCGCAAGCGACGCCATCGCCATCAGCATCCAGAAATCTGTTGTATCCGGGATCTGAATGAAACAGCGGCGCGACACCTGCTGCGCGAACTTCACCGCAACTTCGCCAAACCTTGTTTGCAGGGATAGCAGATAAGGCCAACTTGCGCGCCTGTATGCGGTCATATTCCCAAATGCCGATTTGCGTACAAACCACCGCAATTGCAAAAACACTGAGCACAAACATCCAGTTGACCGCTTGCAAAATAGGATTTCGTCTGCCAGCTTCTCAATCCGTCATCGGTAACCGCCCGAATAGCTGCATGGGTTTGCAATCAGCTTTGTTCATAAATTACAGCTGTAGAAAATTATTATCCCGAGCGCCGAAATTTTGGCATTGAATAATGGCCGCTTACGAGGCTCTACTGATAAAATTCGGGTAAATTTCTAACGCCTGCCTCACCCGCTAACATTGGCAACATTATAGCGTAATGTCTCCTCGGTGGTCAGGCAGCGCCGTGTCGATTTGTCGCCATTGCCCGTTTTGACCGCCTTTTGCTGATACATGATGTCGGTCAGCAATTTGCGCGATACGCCCATGCGGATCAGAAAGTCATTGTCTTCGCTCGCCAGCATCGCGCTTTCCTGTTCGATCTCGCCAATAAGTGCGATGGTGGAGTCCGCCCCTTCCGATACGGTATCGTCAATCGCGTCGCGGTCACCGGTCATCGTGAACATATGCACCATGAACTGGCCGCCAGGCTCTATGATCCGCGCCCGTCCGCCCATAAATACGAAATTACAGGCGCTAAAGCAGGTCCAGCCAGCGGGGATGCGGGTAACAACCGGCATCGCTGCCTTGCGGATGATAAGCCCGGCCTCATTGCCCGCAACTGCATTGCCGCCGGACGAACGCAGCCAGATTTCGGATATGTCGGGATTGTCGGCCAAGGCTTTTTTTAGCCGCTCAGGCAATCCGGTATCAACGACTCCTTCGGCCAACAACACAGTTGCTCCGTCTTTTGTGACTGGTGTCAGCTTCATCGTGCGGTTAGTTGACCAGTCGGGATTTGCCGAACAGGTCGGGTTGTCCAGGTCCATCTTGGGCGTAGCATTGCCGCACAGTAACAGAAACAAACTGGACAAAATCAAGAGTTTTCTATGACGTATCATGTATCAGGCCATGATGGCATAACGTTGCTGACCCTTTGCCTTGCACATCTTCTTGGACACTTTGGTCTCTTCGCCATCAACAATGACGACATCGGTAACATCCATGCAGCTCGATCCGTCATTCAGCGCGGTTTTTTGCGTTACTGTTGACGTCCCCGATACATTTTCGCGGGTAGTGCTGGTCCATTCAGCGCTTGAACCGACTTCTTCGCCCCGGGTAGCTTCTACTGTGGCATCGGCAGCCTGGATCTGTTCGTCAGGATCAAGCTTGCAAGCGATAGCATCCGTCAGCAGGCCTGCAACCTCTGCACGGGGCACATAAGAACCAACCACACCCATCCGGCTTGTTGCGCGGCCGGTAATATCGCCAATAATGCCGCCCATGATTGATTTACCAATACTATTTTTTGGCTTTTTCGAACAGTCATTGGGTGTGCTGGCTTTCGTTTCGGACTTTTTACCTAGCAAACCGCCGAACTGGGCCAACGCTGGCACAGGCGTTATCACGCCGATTATTATCGCCGACAATAGCGCTTTACGGCCAAATGATTTGAATGTTCTGCCCATGCGTTTTTTACCATTCCGTTGCCCATAACATAGGCCAAGCAAGTGCTCGACACAATGATAGTAATAGGGCCAATGCCGCCGTTTACTGTTTGGGAATTATCGGATAGGCACCGCGCATGGCAGATCTCTATCTCAAAGCACTCGAATCAGAACGCCGCAGCCTGTGGGCATCTGCACGGTTAAAAGGCTTGCCCAAAGACTCGCCCGAGCGCCAACGCATCGCCACGCTTGATGCCGACATCGCGGCGCATAAGGCTAAGGCAAAGAAACCGGTTTAGGCCCAGCTAAAGTCGATGGTGGTTTCACCCGTAACTGCGCCGTCTGCGTCAAAACGCCGTTCGATAATTTGCCCCTGCCCTTCATGGTCCACCGCGATAATGGTGCTGCACCTTGTGCCGTAAACCGGGCTTCGGATAAAAATCGGGTGGGCTTCGCGGTCTGCCGGGGTTTCATCATAGAGCACTTCGAATAGTTTAGCGGGCTTTGCCGCAGCGCCCGCCACCCAACCAGCCACCGCTGCGGCCAACCTGTCTTTCCTTGGCCAATGTTCGTTTGGAATTGCGTTGGATAAGCTATGAATGCCGGGATTGAGTACCGACTGGATCGGAGTCGGTCGATTGGATAAATAATGCGCATCCTGTGGCCCGACGACGATCAGATTGAACGGATTAAAGCCCTCAAGCGCATAGGGCAGATTGCCAGTCACCAGATAGTCGGATACCAAAGCGCCCCGAGATGCTTTATCCGGGTCCGGGCCGTCAGCATCACGGATATTGGTGACCACGGCAAAGCGTTCTGACTCAGAAACGCCCATCCAGCTACCGCCCGATATCAGATCGCGTCCGGCTATTACGCCGATATAATCGTCCCAGTGGGCAACGGGTGCCGAACTGCGGGCGTGGAATTCGTCACGGTTGCCCGCCACGAGTAACCGCCATTTAGGATGCGCCCGCCATGCAATTGCTACTACGCACATAATGTCAAAGCCCCGGCATAAGGTGCGACCAAATCCTGCGCTTCTTTCCAATCGGCGCGTAACCAGCGGTCATATTGGTGCGTCTTAAGAATGCACGGCATAGCACTCGCCCCCTTATCCTTCGCCTCGCCACTGGCATCAGTGATCAATATCGCAAAAACAGGCATATCGGTCAAATCGCGCCAGATACCCGCCATAGCAAATACTGGCGTGTCGGACACAGCGAACCAATGTTCTTTGCCCTTACCGCGCAACATGAAGGAGGTCGCAGGCACCAAGCACCGCAATTCGCTATGCCGCAAATTGCCGATCCAGAACGGGCTTTCCAGATTGCGTTGTGTCGGCACCCAGCGGACCGCACCTGAAGGGCTGATGCCTTCCGGCCCGGGTGCAGGATAGCCCCACACAATAGGTCTGATCACGCGCTGCCCTGACTTTTGCGAGCGCGTCACCACCGGTGCGAACTCGCCCGGCGACAATGCGCCGCCGCCCCACGGGTCGGGGCCTTGGTTGGCTTCAAACTCTGCGGCAACTTGGTCCGATCTGGCTTCGAGGCGGTAGTGGCCGGTCACGCACGCTTGATGCCCAAGCGCGTGCTACTTGGCAATCTTGGTAACCTCAAAGATAGCCGGGGAACAATGTGGGTTGCCAGTGTCAATATCCGCTCGCCCCGCATCTCATCAGAAAAATTATGAAAATTATACAGATGGTTAGAGAGACTTCTCGTAAATCCGGTAGACCTTGTTTACCTTTCCGTTAATGGCCTCGGCCACTGACCGCATCGGGCCATTGTCGTTAAGCACCCAACCAAATTCTCCGCGAGACGCGCCGAATTTATTAACCGAGTCACGTCGGATACAATCCACTAGCATGAAGGCTAATTGGCTTGCCATCCTCGTCGATTGCAACTTTTTCACCACGCCCATCAACGGCACCCGCATGGTCCGCACCTTCGGCGCGCGGAGCCACCATAACAGCTTTGCCCAATTGAACGGAAATAGCGAGCCGCCGAAAGTGACAATTTTTTCGTTGAGATCAGGCCAGGTCATCATGAACGCAACTGGCTCACCATCAACCTCGGCGATGCGTATCAGGTCTTCGTAGACTATGGGCTTGAGCTGCTTGCCGGTATGAGCAACCTCGGCATCGGTGATCGGTACAAAGCCCCAATTGCCGCTCCACGCGTCATTCAATATCGACAAGATCAACGCTGCTTCGGCATCAAAATTGCGTTTATCCACCCGGCGCATAACAATCCGCTTATTACGTTCTCCCGAGGCTACAATCCGCTCAACCAATGGCGGGAACGGGCAATCAATGGGGATTACATAGGTATAGAGATCTTGAACCCCTGCATATCCTGCGGCTTCAATCCAAGGTTCATAGGTCGCATTATCATACCCCATGAGCACGGTTGGCGGGTGATCGTGACCCTTTACCAACAAGCCCGGTTCTTCCCAGATTGACAGGCTAATCGGACCAAGTGAGCGCACCATCCCTTTGCCACGAAGCCAGTCCTCCGCCGTTGAGATAAGCGCCGCAGCAACCGCAGCATCCTCCGCTTCAAACAATCCCCAATTACCAACGCCAGGACCCATGCCTTGTTCAGGGGGCTGTTTTAACGCTAAAAAATCGAGATGCGCAGAAATACGGCCAACAACTCTGGCATTGCGCTCCGCCAGAAAAAGCTGTGCCTCACCGTGTTCAAACCAGGGGTTTTTGCCTGGCGTAATCGTGGCATACACATCTTGCTTTAGCGGCGGCACCCAATTGGGGTCATTGGCGTAAAGACGATACGGCAAGTCGATAAAGGCCTTTTTGTGAGCCTTGGTGATGACGGGGCGGATGGTGATTTCGTTCATGATCTTTCCCTCACCAGAAGGGGTGGCGCTGTCAATATCTCACAGCTTCAGCTTACGCCCCATTTTGCCTAGCGTATCTTCAACCAGCCGGCTTATTCTTCAGTGCGGACCAGCACCGTTTCACCGATCAGGAAAAACAGGAGAAACGGTCCCCATGCTGCAATCCACGGCAGATATGCGCCGAGATTGCCCATAGCCAACGCAAAGTTATCAGCGACAAAATAAGCAAAGCCAAGCGCCATACCGATCACCGCGCGCAAGAACAATGCGCCTGAACGCGCCAATCCGAAGGCGGCGACGGCCGCCAGCAATGGCATTAGCAATGTCGATAATGGTCCCGACAATTTATGCCACAATGACGCCTCCAGATTGTCAGTCCGCCTGCCAGCCGCTTTCAGATCGCCGATGGCATTCATCAAGGGAATAAACGCAAAGCTATCACCGTCGACTTTAACATAATTAAATCGGTCAGGTGTAACCCCCCGACCCACAGTCAACCCGTCAAAGCTTTTCTCTTTTGTGGTTGAGACATCAAATGTCGTGCTATCTTTCAGTTGCCATGCGCCGTTGGTGTAAATTGCTTGCTTGGCGCGGACTACTTGTCGCAAGCCACCATTGCTGCGCAGGTAAATGCTGACGTCGCCGAGTTTGGTCGCGTTGCCCATGCCGGTCACCGTTCCGGCGTTGATCAAATCCTCCCCCTCACGCACCCATACATTGATCTTAATGCCATTGTCGGGCGGCACAGGGCCATATTCAACCTCTTGCCAAACCTTGAGCTTGGCTGTGCTTGGGGCAACCACAAGATCGTTGAAAGCGAATGAAAATGCGGCGACCGCTAGGCTTGCAACGAACATCGGTGCCAATATCTGGTGTGCCGACAGGCCTGCCGCCTTCATCGCAACGACTTCGCTATTCTGGCTGAGCGCAGCAAAGGTGATCAGTGTCCCGAGCAAAACCGAAAACGGTAGAAACCTCGCAATCAATTGGGGCGCGCGCATGGAGACATAATGCAGCACGTCGCCTTGGTCGTTACCCGCTACCGACAGAATTTTACCGCTTTCGCCAAGAAGATCAAGCGTCTGCAAGATCAGCACTAACATGGCCAAGACCGCGAGGCTGCGGATGATGAACATGCGCGCCATATACCATGTGATGTTACGCGAAGGGAAAAAATGCACCGCCTATGCTCCCGCTTCTGCCGTGCCGATTTTCGCCAGCCGCGACTTACGGCCAAAGCGCAACAGCTTGCGGATAGACTTGCCCGCCTTTGCAGCGAAGATTTCAAGCGCACCAATCGGTTGCCCGCCAGGCACATGCGCAATCACATGATACATCCACAATATCAAGGCAGCAAAAAACAGGAAAGGCACCCAAAGCGCAATGAACGGGTCAATAACCCCCATTCCACCAATCCCTTCAGCATATTCGTTGATTTTATGGTAGGTCACAACCATCACAATCGACAGGAACACACCGAGTGCCGATGTTGAGCGTTTGGGCGGCACCGCCAGCGCGACGGCTAGAAACGGCAACAATAGCATCATTGCAACCTCGACCAACCGAAAATGGAAATTGGCCTGCGCCATGTTGCGCGTTTCTTCCGGCAGTTTTGCATTGCCGCCGACCCGCAGTAGCTCGGTGATCGAATATTCGCGGTCCTTGCCGCCGCGTTTACGGAAATTCTCAATTTCGGGCAGCGGGATCGGTACGTCGTGGCTGGTAAAGCTCAACACCCGCGGCGTTTTGTAATTGGGCGCATCATGTACCAATGTGCCCTTTGTCAGCCGTAGCAGGATCGTATCCGGATCATCTGTTCGCAAGAATTGGCCCTTTTCGGCGGTCACGGCGATTGATTGGCCGTTCTTGCTTTCGGCAAATACAAAAAGGCCAGACAGGTCATTGCCTTGATTGCGGCTTTCTTCGATCCGCATTGTCAAATTTTTGCCCAGATTGTTGAACTCTCCAACTTTGACCTTTGCACCAAAAGCCCCCGATCGAAGCTCGAAACGCAACTCTTCATAAAGATAACGCGCGTTGGGCTGGATGAAGCCGACAATTGCAAAATTGACCACTGCCAGTGCAAATGCCAATAGGAATGGCACCCGTAAAAGGCGGAAATAGCTCATTCCTACGGCACGAAAAATGTCGAGCTCAGACGATGTCGCCAACCGCCGAAAGGCCAGCAATATCCCCAATAACAGGCCAATCGGGATGCCAAGCGACAGATATTCAGGGATAAGATTGGCCAACATCCGCCACACTACGCTGACCGGTCCACCTTCAGCCGCCACAAAGTCGAAGAGATTGAGCATTTTTTCGAGCAAAAGCAACGACGCGGCAATCGCCAGCGTCGCCAGAAGCGGCAACATTACAAGCCGGAAAATATAGCGATCAGTAGCAGTAATAAATTTCAACTTATGGTCGCCCTGTCACCGTAATTTGGCCGCAAACTAACGCGATAGACGCATCTAGGTTCAGGGGCAATATCGTTGGCGATGCGAAAGCAGTTCGCCCGACATGATGTTCCAGGAGTATGAAGATGAGTAAAGTTATCCTTTTTGTGGCCGCTGCCGGATTGGCACTCTTTTCGGGTGCCGCTGCTGCGGGCACTGCTATCAACAATGATATGGCACGCTGCACTGCGGGTAACGGCCCTGCTGTGCTGATCAGCGTGCGCGGCGTGAAGGAAGCAGCGGGGCGTATCCGCGTCCAGTCCTATCCCGCAACCAGCACTGCGTGGCTGGCCAAAGGTCGCTGGATTAACCGGATCGAAACCCGCGCCAGCGCTGGTTCGATGAGCTTTTGTGTACCGGTGCCGACTGCGGGCAATTATGGCATCGCCGTGCGGCACGACCGCAATGCCAACGGGAAAACCGATATCCGCGAAGATGGCGGCGGGTTTTCCAACAACCCCAACATCACCATTTTCAACCTCGGCAAACCTTCGGTCGGCAAAGTTTCATTCTATGCAGGCACCGGGGTGACGAAAATCACCATCAATTTGAAATATATGTGACGGAAAACATTTGGCATTAGTGGCGCTCCTTTCGAACCCCAATTCAACCGGCAACAGGTCGCTGTTGCCGGCGGTTCGGTGTTTCTGCGCACGCAACCCTGACATCTTTCATTATGAAGTGGAAGAAATGGGGCAAATTGCCAAAGGGCTGGAAATGATTGCGCGGGTTAAGCCCAAGGTTTTGGTGATCAACGGCGGCGACGGTACCGTGCAGTCGGCGCTGACCGAGCTTTATCACGGCGGGCATTTCGAAGGCGACCCGCCGCCGGTTGCTGTGCTGCCCAATGGCAAAACCAATTTGATCGCCCTCGATCTTGGCGCCGAAGGAGATCCGTTGGTGGCACTGGAGCGGATTGTCGAAATGGCCAAAAGCGACATGACCGACCATATCGTCGTGCGCGAGCTCATCGCGCTTAGCGACGGTAGCGAAGGCGCGCGTCCGGTCTTGGGGATGTTCCTAGGCGGTGCCGGATTGGCCGAAACCATCCTATATTGTCGCCACAAAATTTATCCGCTCGGCTTGCCTAATGGCCTCAGCCATTTCCTGACAGCTATCGCCGTTATGTTTTCGGCCATTTTCGGTTTGAAGGCCGATTTTTTACCACAGCGGGCTAAACCGGTGAGCATTTCGTTCATCCGAAAGGGCGAATTGCAGGGTATATTTTCGGTACTGATTGTTACCACGCTCGAAAAGCTGCTGCTCGGCGGTCAAACAGGGCCAACCAAGCAACGCGGATTGATGAAGTTTCTGGCTGTGGACCAACGCCCCTGGGCGATGCTGAAAATGATCGCAGCTTCTTTGCTCGGCAGGCTTGGTAGTGAGCCGATGGACGGCGTGCATTTCCAGCAAGGCGACGTCATCCGCATAGATAGCGTGAAGAGCAGCGTCGTGCTGGACGGCGAGGTGTTTGAGGCCAACAGCAATCGCCCGATCGTGCTGCGCTCAACCCCGCCGGTTCCGTTTTTGCGGTTGGCAGCATAGCTGGCTTTGATTTTTAGACTACGTCGCTCCGGCTTAGGCTGGTGCCTATCACGTCTATCCGCTTGTCACAGCGTCGGTTTATTACGATAGGCGAAATAGGCTCCAGTCTTCGCTGGAGCGACGTTGATATAAGACTAACGAAAATGCTCTCACTCACCCAATTAGTAGCCAATGAATTGGCCGTTCCTGTCTTGCCGCGAGTGCAGGCGTTTGCCGCGCATATTGCGGCACAATATCCACAAGCCGCAAGGGCGGTGCTGTTCTATGGATCGTGCCTGCGTTCGGAGCAACTCGAAGGGCAGATGCTCGATTTTTACCTCATAGTCACTGATTACGAGGCGGCCTACGAAAGCAAAGCGCTCGCCAAATGGAACCGGCGATTGCCGCCCAATGTCTTTCCGGTGCAGCATGATAGCCTGATGGCCAAGGTCGCGGTGTTGAGTGAAGCCGATTTCCACGACCTCAATCGCCCTGCCGCATCTGCCGTGTCGGTGTGGGCGCGTTTTGCCCAGCCTTCACGGCTGGTATGGGCGGCGGATGATGCGGCGCGGGCAGTGGCTGCGCGGGCGATATCGGGCGCTGCGCCTACATTGCTCAACGCTGCCCTCGCGTTTGTCGAGCGCGAAGTTGGTGTCCTCGATCTGTGGCAATCTGGCTTCCGCATGACCTACGACGCGGAGCTGCGCGCCGAGCGCAATAATCGGCCAGCATCGGTGGTCGAGTTTGACCCCGGACGCTACGCCCGCTTTGGGCAGGCCGCGCTGCAACATACGCCGATTGCCAATGAAATCCGCGGCGACAAAGTGCACATACTCCCAGACCCGCAACGCCGCATCATGCAGGAACGAAACCGCTGGCCGGGGTTGCGGCGGCGCGGCAAGATGCTAACCGTTGCGCGGCTGGCGAAGGCAGCTTTCACTTATGCGGGCGGGATTGATTATCTGGCATGGAAGGTAAACCGCCATGCGGGGACACAGATCGAAATCAAACCGTGGCAGCGCAAATGGCCCTTGGTGGCGGCGCTGTTTCTGGTGCCAAAATTACTTGCCAATCGCGCGATCCGGTAGAAATAGTACTCTTACGAGATTGAAACGGTGCTATTTATGACAAGTGAGCGAGTTTGGTTCCATGTTTTCGACGGCGACACCCGTAACTGCGAATTTAAAGCACCTGTAATTATTGCAAGTACCAAACCAAAATCTTCCATATTGGATTTCCGTTTAAACCTGTCTGTACCAAATTCGGAAGAATTAGATGGTTCTGCGACAGGCAACCAGATAGCATCGGTATTGAGCTTATGGCCACATATTCCAGCAACTTTGAGCTTCAAAAGTTGTCATGCACTTCTTTGTTATCGAGACTATGCTGGAACACTGCTTGATTTGGCATTTGAAGATGACCCTCCCAACAATTTTGATGAATGGGTGAAAATAGTCATCACGATGGTTTCATATTATCCCGAAGTTGCGCGAGATGTCCGTCAGTGGTCTGAGCGAAGATATCGCAATCAATTGGGCCGTCCAAGAATTGTGACCTCGAAACATTTTCACGAATTGGTAGCAGCCTGCGCCGATCTATATAAAATTTGGGGCGAACTAACCGTCAAATAATCCCCACAGCCTTGCCTGCGCGTTCGAACCGGTCAAGGATATCCTTAACCTGCTCGCCGGTATGTTCGGCGCAGAGCGAGCAGCGGAGCAAAGTCATGCCAGCGGGCGTCGCCGGTGGCCGTGCAAGGTTCACATAAAGGCCGTTTTCGAGCAACGCTTGCCACATCGCGGCGCCTTTTTCGAGATCGGGCATGATGACCGCGATGATGGCGCTTTGCGCTTCGGGTGTGCCGAGCTGGAAACCCAGATCGCGCAAACCCTTGTGCAGTGTCTTCGAATTTTCCCACAGATGCGCGCGTTTATTGCCATTGTGCATCAATTTGCGGATGCTGGTCGCGGAACAGGCAACGACGGCTGGCGGCAATGATGCAGTGAACACATAAGGACGGCAGACCAGCCGCATGATTTCGAACTTGGGATGGTTTGAAACGCAGAAACCGCCAACAGTGCCGACGCTCTTCGAAAAGGTACCGATGACAAAATCGACGTCGTCTAGCACGCCCTGTTCCTCAGCCACGCCGCGTCCGTTTTCACCGATAAAGCCCATCGAATGCGCCTCATCGACCAGTATCATCGCGCCCGCTTCCTTGGAAATGCGGATCATTTCCTTGAGCGGCGCGACATCGCCCATCATTGAATAGACGCCCTCCAGCACCACCAGCTTGCCAGCTTCGGCAGGCAGGCGCTTCAATCGCTTTTCAAGCGCCTCGACATCATTGTGGCGGAACGCGACAATCTCGGCATCGCCCATTTTGCAGCCGTCATAGATCGACGCATGGCTGTCGATATCGAGGATGATATAATCGCCCTTGCCTGCAATCGTGCTGATGATCCCCAGATTGGCCTGATAGCCGGTGGAAAATACCATCGCGTATTTCATGTCGTAAAATTCTTTAAGCGCGTCCTCGCACTCCTTGTGGCCCTGAAATGTGCCGTTCAAAACACGGCTGCCGGTGGTGCCAGCTCCAAATTCATCGAGCGCTTGCTTGCCTGCCGCGATGACATCATCGTCGAACGTCATGCCCATATAATTATATGTGCCGAGCAGGATAGTTTCCTTGCCATTGACGACCGCTACTGTCGGCGAAAGCACCTTTTCCATCACCAGAGAAAACGGGTCCATCACCCCGGTCGAAAGTAAGCCTTCGCGTTGGGCAATCAGCGCGTCAAATTTTGAGAACAGATCGGTCATCACGCGGTCAGTCCGTCAGTTTCGTGACAGCATCGACCAGCTGGCCAACATTTTCGATCTCGGCCTGCAAGTTCATCGTAATCACAATGTCGAACGCGTCTTCAACCTCGGCGACGAAATCCATAACCGTCAGGCTATCCCATTCGAGGTCACCGGCAAAGGTCGTCGCGTCGGTAACGGTCACGCCTTTCTTGTTGAACGGTTCGATCAAGCCTTTCAGCCCTTCAAACATTTCGCTGCGTTCAGTCATCGTGCGTTCCTATAAATCGGTTGCGGCCCTGTGCCGTTTCAGCGTCGCCTATGGCAAGCGAATAAGGCCGCAATTGGGCGACATTGGGCCATAAGGCTAAGGCTTGCTAAGCGCTTGCTGCGTAAAAGCAAAGCTGTCATGCTCGACACTTCACGGGCATTTTCGGGAGGAAAAATGAGCGAGGGGAAAAAATGGCCCGGTGAGGCTATATATATGGTCCGCACCATGCAGCAGCATCATGTGCAACTGAGCATCATGGCCGACCAGAAAGCCAATATGCTGATCGGCGCGACCTTTGTTGTTTTGACGCTCGCCATCGGGCAAAGCCAAAGCAGCAGCTTCTCGCTTCCTTTGGCCATATTGGCGGTGTCGGCTTTCATGTCCGCTGGTCTGGCGACAATGGCAGTGATGCCGTCGACCATTCCAAAGCCATCCAGAGGCAGCAACTGGCTGTTTTTTGGCACATTTGCGCAAGCCGAAGAGTCGGTGTTTCATGAAACAATAATGGCAAAACTGAAAGAACCAGAAGATGTTTTCAAGGCGATGTTGCATGACATCTATCAAATGGGCTGCATCCTCCAGACCAAAAAATACCGTTATTTAGGGTGGGCCTATCGTTCCTTTTTAGTCGGCTTGGTCACGACATTTGTGACTTTCGTGTATGAACGATTTGCAGGACCTATTTTATAACCAGCCCTGTGCGCGGTACCAACGCGCGGTTTCTTTCAGGCCCGCGCGGGTTTGCATCTGCGGCATCCAAAGCGCGGCCGGCGGCGCGGCTGCCCGGTCGATTGTCCAGTCAGGGTGGCTGAGATAGCTCGCGCGGTCTGGGGTTAGTTTTGCCTTTTGGCCCCGAACTAACCGGTCCCCCAATGCCGCCATTTTCAGCAAGAACTGCGGCGCATGTATAGTCGTCACCCGCCGTCCCAAGGCCCAGCCGATTGCGCGGGCAAAGCCGTCATGGCTCCAGCCGCCCGGCACCCCGTCATCCGCCTCGAATATCCGTGCAGTGGCATCATCATGGGCTGGAAGGAGAGCCACGAGCAAGCACGCGAGATCGTCGACATAGATCAGCGACACCTTTCCGCGGGGTGGCAGAAGGACAAAACCCTTCGACGCCATGCGGAACATATCGAGCATTTCGGTATCGCCGGGGCCGTAAACACCCGGCGGACGGATGATCGTCCAGTCGAGCATTGAGGTGCCGACAAGCCTCTCGCCACGTAATTTGCTTGCACCATAAATCGAAAGCTGCGGCTCGCGTGCTGACAGCGATGAGACATGGACGAAGCGTTTGATGCCCGCATCCTTAGCTGCACTCAAAATATTCGCGGTGCCAGTGACGTTACCTGCCTCAAACCCCGCCGCATCGGGTGCGTTTACAACCCCTGCGATATGCAGCACGGCGCTTGCACCGTTACATAGTAGAGCCAAGCTGGCCGCATCGTCCAAGCTGCCATGTACCCACGTCACGCCCGCTCTTTTGGGTTGGTCCCGACGCGTCAAAGCCCGCACCTGCCATCCGCCCTCCAGCAACCGGTCGAGCGTAGCCTGTCCGACAAACCCAGTCGCGCCGGTCAGCGCAACTGTCTTCAAAGCAGCACCAATTGGTCGCGGTGGACGAGTACCGAACGTGGCACGGTCCCAAGGATCGCTTCCAACTCGCCCGTCCGGTGGCCGCAAATCCGCGCGGCGTCAGCGGCAGAATATTCGGACAGTCCACGCGCAACCGCGACACCATCATCGGCGCTGATGTCGATCACATCGCCGCGTTTGAATTCGCCCTCAACACTAAGTGCGCCAGCAGGGAGGAGGCTGCTACCTGCCTTCAACGCTTTAATGGCGCCATTATCGACCCGGATGCGACCTTTCACCGTAAGCCGCCCGCCAAGCCAGCTTTTGCGCGCCGAACCACCTTCGCGCGGTGCGAAAAAGGTGGAGGCACCGCCTGCCTCCAGCGCCGCCAAAGGATAGTCGCGCAGGCCCGACGTAATAGTCAGGCCAATGCCTGCACGCGTGGCGATATCGGCAGCATCAATCTTCGATGCCATCCCTCCAGAACCCATGCCCGAAGACGACCCTTCGGCAACCATGATGCGGATACGACCGTCGATCTTGGCAACCTCCGGCACCAGCACCGCACCGGGCTGGAATGGCGGGCGATCATATAATCCATCAACATCAGACAACAGAATAACACCCGTAGCTCCCGCCGCCTGCGCCACTCTCGCCGCCAGCCGGTCATTATCGCCAAAGCGGATTTCCTCGGTCGCAACGCTATCATTTTCGTTGACCACCGGCACCGCGCCAGCGCCCAGCAAGCGGTCCAACGTCGCCGCAATATTCAAATACCGCCGACGATCTTCCAGATCATCCAGCGTCACCAACATTTGCGCCGCCTCCAGGCTTTGGGTGGCCAGCAGCTCGGCCCAGATGCCCGAGAGGATAATCTGCCCCACTGAAGCCGCTGCTTGCGCGTCTGCCAGACTGGCCCTGCCGCCTTTGTCAAACCCCAACCGCCGCGCGCCCAGCGCAATCGCGCCCGAACTGACCACGATGACCTGCTGGCCCCGAGCATGCGCTGCGGCGAGTTCCGCGACTAGCGTTTCCAGCCACCCCCGCCGCGCCGCGCCGTCCGCGCCGACGAGCAGCGCCGAGCCGACCTTGACCACGATCCGCGGGCAGGCGTCGGCATCGGTGAAATCGGC
>JANMPK010000351.1:0-4445 GCA_031369825.1 Sphingomonadales bacterium | reverse complement strand
GCGATGATTGCGGTGATCGTCTGGGCACAGGGCATGCGCCCCGACGTCATGGCGGGGCATCCGGACGAGATGTTCCTAATCCGCGCTGGCATATTGCTGGTGCTGGGAGGCGCGACGGCTCATGCGGTGACTTCGATGGCAAGTCCGTCGGTCGGAAAGAGCAACAATGGCTGGCAAATCGCTTTGGCCGCTGCGGTGGTGTTTCCGTTGTCGGCGCTGATTGTTGCGACGACCGGCGACATCGGGCCTGCCATGTCCGCCATGCAATCGGGAATTCGGTGCATGATGTATAGTGCAATCGGCGGCCTCGCGACGGCGGTACCGATGGTCCTCGCTTTGCGTCGCGGCGCGCCAACCTCGCCTTCGCGCGCAGGGTGGTTGACAGGGATTGCAGCAGGCGGTTTGGGGGCGTTTGCCTATAACCTGCACTGCCCGTTCAACAATGTCGTCTATATCGGGCTTTGGTATAGCTTGGCGGTAGGCGGTTGCGCGGTGATTGGCCGGTTGGTCGTGCCGAGGTTGATTAGATGGTGAAGCACAATCCATACACTCATTGTCACCCCCGACTTGATCGGGGGTCAATGGTCTAAGCTGTCGGTTTAAATTTCTTTGTCAGACCATGGATCCCCGCATTCGCGAGGATGACAAAAAACTAACTGCGCGCAGGCAACCCTGCCGTGCGCAAGGCGGCATGGGCTTCGGCAATGCTGTGCTGGCCGAAATGGAAGATCGAGGCCGCCAGCACCGCGCTGGCATGGCCTTCGCGCACGCCTTCGACCAGATGGTCGAGGTTACCCACACCGCCGCTCGCCACCACCGGCACATTGACCGCATCGGCAATCGCGCGGGTGAGCGCGAGGTCATAGCCATCGCGCGTGCCGTCGCGGTCCATGCTGGTGACGAGCAATTCGCCGGCGCCCAATTCCGCTAGTTTCACCGCATGTTCCAGTGCGTCGATTCCGGTAGGGTTACGCCCGCCATGCGTGAAGATTTCCCATCCTTCGACAAGCTCAGGACGAGCGGAGTTTCTTATTGCTCGCGCATCAACAGAAGCAACCACGCACTGGCTGCCAAAGCGCTCGGCGATATCCGCCACGACCTCTGGCCGTGCCACCGCCGCGCTGTTGACCGCGACCTTGTCCGCGCCTGCCAGCAGCAACGCCCGCGCATCCTCGGCGCTGCGCACCCCGCCGCCAACGGTCAGCGGCATGAAGCACACCTCCGCTGTGCGCCGCACCACGTCGATGATCGTCCCGCGTCCTTCGTGAGACGCGCCGATGTCGAGAAAGCAAAGCTCGTCCGCCCCCGCCGCATCATAAGCCTGCGCTTGTTCGACAGGATCGCCCGCATCGCGCAGGTCGACAAAGTTCACACCCTTCACCACGCGGCCATTCGATACGTCGAGGCAGGGAATGACTCGGATGCGGACGGTCATTCCGGTTCCACCGTTATAACAGCCACACAATTCATTTCTGTATCACATTTTGTCTTCTGGATCAGGTCATCTACAATCAATATTAGAGAGAATAATACAACTGATATGATTAATGCGGTTAATCGGGTGACTAACAAAATCAATGCCTTGTCTCGCTTAACTGCTATCTTTTCGCCGACGAAATCTAAAAATAAGAAACTGATGGGACTGACGAGCAATGACCATACTGATTCTCCCGTAAGTCCCAGAATGAGAAGAAGTGCAGCAAATACATACCTCGTAATCGGCATAATAAACCAAACCGCTCGCTCCGACGAGTGGCTCACGCCCTATTCCCCATCGCAATCGCCGTAGTCAGATCGAGCCGCCCGTCATAAATCGCGCGTCCGGTAATCACGCCCTCGATGCCATCCTTCGCGTGCAAGGCAAGCATCCGGATATCGTCAATCCCCTTCAACCCGCCGCTGGCAATCACCGGGATTGCAACTCGCCGCGCCAGATCGACAGTCGCCTCGATATTGCATCCGGTCAGCATCCCGTCGCGGCCGACATCGGTGAATAGGATTGAGGCAACGCCCGCATCCTCGAACCGCCGCGCCAGATCGATCACCGGCATATCGGATTTCTCCGCCCATCCCTCGGTCGCAACAAAGCCGTCGCGTGCATCAACCGCGACGACGATGCCATTCTCGAACTCGCGCGCCATGTCCTTGACGAATTGCGGATCTTTCAACGCAGCCGTGCCAATCACCAGCCGCGCCACGCCCATGTCGAACCAGCGTTCGACGGTTTGCGGGTTCCGAATGCCGCCGCCAAGCTGGATGTAGCCGGGAAAATTCTCGATAATGCCCTCGACCGCCTCAGCATTTTCGGGGTGGCCTGCAAATGCGCCATCCAAATCCACGACATGCAGAAACTCCGCGCCCTGCTCCGCAAAGCGCAATGCCTGCGCCGCCGGATCGTCGGCATAGACGGTCGCCCGGTCCATATCGCCCTCAGCCAAGCGAACGACCTCGCCGCCTTTCAGGTCGATTGCGGGGAAAACGATCACGGCGTCCACTCCAGAAAGCGTTTAAGGAAGTTGATGCCATAAGCCTGGCTTTTCTCGGGATGAAATTGCACGCCGATCATGTTGTCACGGCCCACAGCAGCGACAAGGGAGCCACCGTGGTTAGTCGTCGCCAGAATATCGGTTTTGTCAGTCGCTTCAAAATGATAACCATGCAGGAAATAGGCTTCGCCGGTTTCGATTAACGGAGCGCCGCCAACGGGTACGACATCGTTCCAGCCCATATGCGGAATCTTGATTTCTGGTGACGGCGTCACCGCACGCACTGTCCCGCTTATCCAGCTCAAACCGCTCGTAGTGCCATGCTCGACTCCGGCATCGGCCAAAAGCTGCATCCCAACACAAATGCCGAGAAACGGAACCCCCTCGCCGCGAACCCGTCGCTCCATCGCGGCAATCATGCCGTCAATGGCCGACAAAGCATCCATACAATGCGCAAATGCCCCAACCCCCGGCAACACAATCCGGTCAGCCTTGGCAACCACATCCGGATCAGCGGTAACCACAACATCCACCGCACCCGCCGCTTTCAAAGCATTATGCACCGAATGCAGATTGCCCGCGCCATAATCAATGAGTGCCAGCGTCATGATTTATCAGTACCGTTCGCGCTGAGCTTGTCGAAGCGCGGCTCGCGCAACCTGTCGTTGACCTTCGGTCGCCTGCGGCTCGACAGGCTCAGGACGAACGGTACTTTTGATAGTCACGGCCTACAGCGTCCCCTTGGTCGACGGAATCGCATCGGCCTTGCGCGGGTCGATTTCGACCGCTTGGCGCAATGCGCGTGCCAAAGCCTTGTAGCAGCTCTCGACAATATGATGGTTGTTCGAACCATAGAGATTTTCGACATGCAGCGTAATACCCGCGCTCGTCGCGAAACTGTGAAACCAGTGCTCGATCAGCTCGGTGTCCCACTCACCCAGACGCGGCATCGACAGCGCGACTTTCCACACAAAATAAGGCCGCCCCGAGATATCGAGCGCGCACCGTGTCAAAGTCTCGTCCATCGGCGCATAGGCCGAGCCGTAACGCGTAATCCCACGCTTATCACCGAGTGCCTGTAGCACTGCCTCGCCAATCGCGATGCCGGTGTCTTCGGTGGTGTGGTGCTGGTCGATGTGCAGGTCGCCAACCGCCTTGACCTTCAGGTCGATTAGCGAATGCCGCGATAGCTGTTCGAGCATATGGTCGAGAAAACCGATGCCCGTCGACACTTCATAAATGCCGGTGCCGTCGAGATTGACCTCGACGTCAATCGACGTTTCGTTCGTCTTGCGGCTGATGGACCCTGTGCGCATGGCCGCCGCTATAGCCACGTCTGTGTATTTGGCAATAACAAGCATCTTGATTTTGCAGACATCACGGTCCACCAAGCGGCAATGAGCGAAGAGCATGCCGATAGCCTGATTCCCTATGATGACGTGGTGCAAGAGGCACTGCGCGCGGTGGTGGGACGCGTGCTTGGCGATGTCGCGGCAGGCGGGCTACCCGGCGAACATCATTTCTACATCACCTTTAAGACGCAGGCCCCCGGCGTCGTCATCCCGTCGCATCTGCACGAGCGCTTCCCCGATGAAATGACCCTCGTGTTGCAGCATAAATATTGGGATTTAAAGGTCGAGGCACAGCATTTCGAGATTGGCCTGTCGTTCAGCCAGATTCCGTCGCATCTGGTCATCCCCTATTCGGCGATTACTGCGTTTGTTGACCCATCGGTCGATTTCGCGCTGCAATTCCATGTCGATGCCGCACTTGACAGTCCCGAACCGCACGAAGCAGCGGGTAATGATGAGCCATCGGTGCTGGTTGAGGATGGCTCCAACGTCGTGAGCGTGGACTTCGGACGGAAGAAGTGACCCTTCGACAGGCTCAGGGCGAACGGAAAATCGCCTAATGCCAACCCGCACCGAATCCGACAGTTTTGGCCCCATCGACGTTCCG
>JANMPK010000350.1:0-2202 GCA_031369825.1 Sphingomonadales bacterium | reverse complement strand
GGGTGGTGGCGCGTTGGGGTTTACCGGATTGGTGCCGACCGCTGTGTCGGTGCGCCCCAAAAGGAACAGGTCGCCTTCGTTGGGGTTGCCGACACGGTCAGTAGGCAGCGCCACCGGCACGCCAGCCTTAATCGGCCGGACGATGCGCGGGGTTACCACCATCACCAGTTCGGTTTCACCCTTTTGGAAACCGGTTGAACGGAACAAAGACCCGATGATCGGGATTGACCCGAGCAACGGCACCTGCCGCACTGTTGTCGTAAAGTCCTTGCGGATCAAACCTGCAATGGCAAAGCTTTCGCCGTCGCGCAGTTCGAGCACGGTATTGGCGCGCCGCGTTTGCAAGCCAGGGATACTCAAGCCGTTGATCGTAATGGATGCAGTCGGGTCAATCGAGCTGACCTCCGGTTCCACCGCCAGATTGATGACACCATCGGCAAGGATCGTCGGGGTGAAAGCCAGGCTGATACCAAATGGTTTGAATTCGACAGTGATATTACCGCCGCCGCCGCCACTACCGCCGCCGCCGCCACCACCGCCCTGCACCACGGGAATCGGAAATTCACCGCCAGCAAGGAACGATGCGGTTTCGCCCGACAACGCGACCAAGGTTGGTTCGGCGAGCGTTTTGACCAAGCCTTTACGTTCCAACGCATCAAGCACCGCATTGATATTCAAACTGCCAATATCAAATGCTTTACGGAAAATGCCAAAGCTGTTGAGGATCGCATCCAGTCTCAGCACGCCTGCCCCGGTGTCCGGGTCTGGCACCAATTGCGCGCCGTTACCGATGACCGAACCAAAACTGCCATTGTCGCTACCCAAAAAGGCGCTGACGCCAATTTGTTTGGCGGCCTGGCGGTTTACTTCGGAAAAGCGGACCTCCAGCATTACTTGCTGGCTGGCGCCAACCGACATCATGTTGACGACCTTGTCACCGGCATAGGTTTGCGCCAGCTGCATGGCTTGGTCGACGGCGGGGCCGCTCGACAATATACCGGTCAGCACGACAGCATCGTTGGAAATACGCGCGCCGATTTGTTCGCCGGGCATCAATTCGGACAATTGCCGACGCAGCGATACGACATCGGGGCCGACTGCAATGTCGACGACCGAGATCACGCGATTGTTCGCGTCATATATCGTCAGGCTGGTCGTGCCCATTTTCTTGCCGAGGACATAGACCGAACGGTTGGTGACGGGCAATATATCGGCAATTTCGGGGTTGCCGACCACGGCCTTGGTAAAGGCGCGGTCAACGGTCAGCACCTGGCTTTTATTCAGCGGCACATCCAGTTGCCCGCCGTGCAACCCGGCGTCGGACGAGGCATAAGCCTGCGCCTGCGCGGGTGATGTGGCCAGTACGGGCAGCATTGCCGCACCGAGCAAGGCCATAGCCTTTATCATCGGTCGATTAATACCCGGCATGACGTTTCACCTCATAATCTGAACTGGTGGTGCCGCGCACAATTTCTACGGTCACGCTGTTGGCGGACCGCCTTGGTCTGGCGGGTGCGGCTGCGGTGCCGATACGCGGTGTGGCGGCGAATGTCGGCGTTGGATATGGAAACGGATTGGCAGGGGCAGCACTTGTAGTATTAGATCCGGCAAAATAGCTATTGCGATAATCGCCTTCACCCAAATCGCGGGTGCCAACGGTCGATGAAGCAAAATTATTCTGGTCGGCGGCATTGCGCAGCGCCAGTGACAGGCTCCCCACTTGCCCGGCCAGCGCCAGTTTCTGTGCGCCCTGCTGGTCCACCGCCAAAGTAACGGTTTTGCCAACCTTGGGTTCGGTGTCCTTTTCGCTCGGGCTTTGGTCGATGGCGATGACGCGGATGTTTTGCAGGAGCACATCGGTCAGCTGGGCATTGCCGCCCGGGGCCGGGTGGGTGATCAGCACATCGACCGAGTCATTGGGCTGGACGAAACCGGCCACGCCGGAAACATCGTTGATGCGGACCGCGGCGGCGCGCATCCCGTCGGGCAGCAGGGCCGCGATCGACGCGCCCTGGCCTTCGCCGGAAATCTTGGTCGCCAGGATGGGTTCGTTGATCAGCATCGGCCGCAACGCCACCCGGCGCTTGCCCGCGGGCAGCAGCTCGGCGAGATTGCGGAAGCTGCCCGGCGGAACGCTGGCGGCGGGATAATCGGCGAAGCGGATCTTGTCGGCCGTGATGTCGACGCCGTAATTGAGCGGCA
>JANMPK010000374.1:0-2102 GCA_031369825.1 Sphingomonadales bacterium | reverse complement strand
TTTTTGGCATACTGAACTATCTGCTGCCAGTTAAGGGTGTGATGCCGATGCACTGCTCGGCCAATATCGGTGCCAATGGCGATACCGCAGTGTTCTTCGGACTATCGGGAACCGGTAAAACTACCTTGTCAGCTGACGCTTCGCGCACGCTGATCGGTGATGACGAGCATGGCTGGTCCGACACCGCCGTCTTCAACTTTGAAGGCGGATGTTATGCGAAGATGATCCGCTTGTCTCCAGAAGCAGAGCCAGAGATTTTTGCCACAACCAAGCGTTTCGGCACGGTGCTTGAAAATGTCGTAATCGACCCAGAAACCCGTGAGCTGGATTTTGACGATGCGTCGTTGGCTGAGAACAGTCGCGGTTCGTACCCGATCGAATTCATCCCGAACGCGTCTGAAAAGAATATGGGGCCGGTGCCCAAAAACATCATCATGCTGACGGCGGATGCTTACGGCGTGTTGCCTCCGATTGCCAAGCTGACCCCCGATCAGGCGATGTATCACTTTTTGTCGGGCTATACCGCGCGGGTTGCCGGGACCGAGATTGGCGTGACTGAACCAGAAGCGACGTTTTCGACCTGTTTCGGCGCGCCGTTCATGCCCCGCCATCCTTCGATTTACGGCAATCTGCTGAAAGAACGCATTGCCAAGGGTGCTGTCCAATGTTGGTTGGTGAATACCGGCTGGACCGGGGGTAAGGCGACAATGCCGGGGATCAGCCGTATGCCGATCAAGGCGACACGTGCTTTGCTAAACGCAGCGCTCGACGGTAGCTTGAACAACGCCGAATTCCGCAAAGACCCGAATTTTGGTTTTGAATTTCCGGTTGCTGTGCCGGGCGTTGACAGCGCGATACTTGACCCCCGCGAAGCGTGGGCTGACAAGGCCGATTATGACGCGACAGCCAAGAATCTTGTCCAGCAATTCATCGACAATTTCGCGCAATTTGCCGATCATGTCGACGAAGGCGTGAGACAGTCTGCGCCGCACGCAGCATAAGCCCGGAACATTCCGGGCTCATTAGAAAGTCCCGGAAATGTCCGAGTTTGAAGTCCGTTTATTTGAAGATGACGCGTCGATTGTCAAAATCAGCGAGGGGCTGCTTGCGCGCACTCTGCCGCGTGAGGCATGGACGCATGAAGCGCATTTAGGATCGTGCATATGGATAGTACGCAACCGGCCTGACATTGTTCCCGAAGACCAAATGCGCGCGATCATTTCAGGATTTAACGAATCGGTTGGCGGGCTGAACGACGATAGCCAAGGCTATCACGAGACTATCACACAGGTATATATTGCCGCCGTACGCGCGCACCTGGCCGATATAACGGCGGATGTTTCTTTGAGCGAAGCGGTCAACGCACTGCTGCTGTCACCGCGCGGGCAGCGTGATCTGCCGCTCAAACATTATTCAAAGGAATTGCTGTTTTCGGTGGCGGCGCGGCGCAGGTTTGTTGAACCCGACCGCGCCGATCTTGACCAAATTTAGGTCGATCCGAAATTTAATCGAGCATATCAGCGGGAACGACACCGCCATTGGCAGCGAGTTCGCGCATTACCGCCTTGTGCAACCAGATATTCATTTCAGCACTGCCTTCGAGTTCGCCGGTGTAGCCCAGTTCCATCGCCAGATCCTTGCGCTCTTGCAGCGACGAATCCATGCCGACCAGTTTCATCAGGTCAACAATCGAAGAGCGCCAATTCAGGTTTTTGCCCGCACCCATTTCTTCCAGATGCGCCATTACATCAACGTCGGTCATCGCAACCGGGGCCGGCGCGGCTACCGATTCGGTCATCGGGATAGCCGGGGCAGGGGTAGTTGCCGCCACAGCCTTCTTGCCGAAAATTGCGTCCTTAATCTTGCCAAAAATGCTCATTCACGCCTCCTGCGATACTTTGGCGGCCACGGAAAATCCCCTAGCCACTCCAAAGCTAACCATAAGCTTTTTTGTGACAGTTTTGAAAAGTAAATCGTGTTCCAATTTGTAAAATGAACCAGCAACCGCTTTGGGCCATTGCCATTGACGCACTTCAAGGCCAATCTGCCCTTAATGGAGGAATATATAATGGATATTGCGAGCATATTGAAGCAGAGCGGAG
>JANMPK010000331.1:0-2154 GCA_031369825.1 Sphingomonadales bacterium | reverse complement strand
CGCACCGGGTCAAGGCGATCAGGATCGGGCTCTTCGCCACGCACCATGGGTTCGGGCTCGGGTACCGGCGGATTTTTCGACAGATAGTCTGGCGCTTTAACGTGGGCAGGGCGTTGACTCATGATGAATTCCTCAAACTGGCTGTGTTAATAATCGGCCTTTTGCCGCCCAAGTTCAAGTGGCCTTTCTATTAACTTCGGGGCAGCCTAAAGCGCGTTCCTATGAACGACGAAATTTCCGGCCTTGCCACACGGCGTGCGGCGCTGCGGCTGCTTGATACGGTGATGCGGATGGGCACACCGATGGACCAGGCGACGGCGGGTGCGACCAAGGGCTTATCGCCGCCCGACCGTGCGCTGGCGATTGCCATTGCGCAGGAGACGCTGCGCTGGTCGGTTGATCTCGATGCGCTGATCGACAGCAAGACCAAACAGCCACTGCCCGACGACACCAAGGCGCGGATGGTTCTGCGGCTGGCGCTGGCGCAGATCTTGCGGCTGGGGACGCCAGCCCATGCGGCGATTGCCACGGCGCTGCCGTTGGTCGATGGCGGGCCGAGGCGGCTGGTCCACGGGGTTCTGGGGTCGCTGCTTCGCGCCGAGGCCAAGCTTCCCGCGCTTCCATCGCTCCCCGACGCGGTGATGATGCGCTGGCATCCCGCCTGGGGGGATGACATGATCGCAGGTGCGCAAACAGCGCTTGCCGAACCTCCGCCTTTGGATCTTGCTTTGCGCGATATGGCGTCGACCGATGAATGGGTCGAACGCTTGGGTGGGGTGAGCTTGATGCCGGGCCATATCCGCTTGCCACGCGGCACGGCGGCTGAGGAACTGGACGGCTATGACGAAGGCGCATGGTGGGTGCAGGATCTGGCGGCGAGCCTGCCTGCGCGGTTGCTTGGAGATGGCAGCGGAAAACGCGCGCTCGACCTGTGCGCCGCACCTGGCGGCAAGACGATGCAGCTATCGGCGGCGGGCTTTACAGTGACCGCACTCGACAATTCGGCGCGGCGGATGGACCGTTTGATGGCCAATCTGGAACGCACGCAGTTGAACGCGGAACGCGTGACTGCCGATGTGATGATATGGGACCCGTCCGGACAATATGACGCCATATTGCTCGATGCGCCGTGCAGCGCCACCGGCACGATGCGCCGCCATCCCGATGTGCTGCAACGCATCGACATTAAGGCGATCAACAATCTGGCGGCAATCCAGAGCGCGATGCTCGATCGCGCGGCGGATTGGGTGAAACCCGGCGGTATGCTGGTATTTGCCACCTGCTCATTGGAGCCGGTGGAAGGTGAGGCGCAGGCCGAGGCGTTTCTGGCGCGGCATCCAGACTATTCGACATTAGCCGCGACAGCCGACGAACTGCCTGCTAGCGTCGTCGCCAACGCGCAAGGCCATATCCGTACCATGCCGCCAATGCTCGCCGAAGAAGGCGGACTCGACGGATTTTTCGTGGCACGGTTTGTTCGTGCTGGCTAATAAAATCAAATGATCGCCCCCACTCTCACTACCGACCGCCTGTTGATTACCGCGCTCAGCCTTGATCATTGGGAGGCGTTCGCCGCCGCATGGGCCGCCCCGAAGCTGACTGAATTTATCGGCGGCAAACCAAGGACGCGCAACGAAAGCTGGGGCAAGTTTCTGCAAGGGATCGGACTATGGTCGCTTTTCGGTTACGGCTATTGGGCGTTTGTTGACCGGGAAACAGGCTCTTTTCTTGGCAATGGCGGCCTTGCCCACTTTGAACGCGGCGTCCCAGAAATCGAGGGCTTTCCCGAAGCAGGCTGGTCGTTTGTTCCTGCCGCTTGGGGCAAAGGCTTGGCGACTGAAGGGATGTCGGCAATCTTGGACTGGGCCGACGCCGCGTTAAATGAACCCGATATCCGCTGCCTCATCGACCCGGAGAACACGGCCTCGCATAATGTCGCCACCAAATTGGGGTTTGCGAAGATTGCCGAAACGCGTGATGCGATCGGGGATGTGTTCGTCTATAGCCGCGCAACGGCGCAACGATAAGCTGTGCATAACGGCCCCGCTTGGGTTGCGGCGGCAGAATTCAAAGGCTAAGCGCCAAACATGTTCGGTTCTGTCCGCATTGCACCCTCCATTCTGTCTGCCGATTTTGCCCGGCTGGGTGAAGAGG
>JANMPK010000367.1:0-3561 GCA_031369825.1 Sphingomonadales bacterium | reverse complement strand
GGCCTAGATACCGAAGGCATGGACAAATCGGTCGCGCCTGCGGACGACTTTTATCTTTTCTCGAACGGCAAATGGGCCGCAGAAACCGCAATCCCTGCGGATAAGTCGAACTACGGCATGTTCACCGCACTCGATGATCTTTCGAAAGACCGCGTTAAGCTGGTGCTTGAGGCCGAGAAAGATCGCAAGGGCAGCAAGGCAGGCGATGTTTATGCGACCTATTTGGACACTGCCAAGGTCGAAAAGCTGGGCATGAAGCCGATCCAGCCGTGGCTAAAGCAGGTGCGCGGCGTGAAGAACAAGGCAGCGTTTGAAAAGCTGCTGCCTGTTGCCTCGCGCAACGGCGTGGGCGCATTATTCGGCGGCTTTGTCGGGCAGGATGACAAGAATCCCGACGTCTATATCTTCCAGATATTTCAGGGCGGCACCGGCCTTCCTGACCGCGATATGTATTTGGTCGAGAATGATAAATTTGAAGGCATCCGCAAGGCCTACAAAGACTATCTCGGCAAGATGCTGACGCTTGCTGGCGAGAAAGATGCGCAAACCCGCGGCGATGCGATTTTCGCAATGGAAAAGCGGATTGCCGAAGTGCAATGGACCCGCGAAGATTCTGGAGACGCCACGAAGACTTATAACAAAATGACCTTGGCGCAATTGGACGGCATCACGCCGGGGCTGAAGATGTCGCCAGTGTTGACCAAGCTGAGCCCGAAAATCACCGAAGTGGTTGTTAGCCAGCCGAGCGCAATTACCGGTATCGCCAAAATCTACACCGAAACTAATCTCGGTACGATCAAGGACCAGATGATCGTCAACAGTCTGGTCGCATTCGCCAATGTTTTGCCCGATTCGGTGTCGGACACGACCTTTGCCTTTCATGGCACCACATTGCAGGGCACTCCGCAGCGCGAGCCACGCTGGAAACGCGGTGTGGCGCTGACCGAAGGTACGGTCGGCGACGAAGTCGGTAAAGCTTATGCAGCACAATATTTTCCGCCCGAAACCAAAGCGGCAATGGACGTACTCGTCAAAAATGTACTGGGTGCAATGGGCAGGCGTATTGACGGCCTCGACTGGATGCAGCCGCAAACCAAAGTGAAGGCGCGGCAAAAGCTGGCTAATTTTACCACCAAGATTGGTTATCCAGACCGGTGGAAGGATTATTCGAAGCTGAAAATCAAACGGGGCGACCTGTTCGGTAACGATATGCGCGCCAACCAATGGGGCTTTGACGACAATATTGGCAAACTCGGCGGTCCGATCCGCCGCTGGGAATGGGGAATGTTGCCGCAGACGGTTAACGCTTATGCCAATTTTGGAATGAATGAAATTGTGTTCCCGGCCGCGATCTTGCAAGCGCCATTTTTCGATCCGAAAGCTGATCCGGCGATCAACTATGGCGGTATCGGCGCGGTGATTGGCCATGAAGTCAGCCATCATTTTGACGATCAGGGCGCGAAATATGATGAGACCGGAAAGCTGTCCGATTGGTGGACCGAAAGCGACGTCAAGGCTTTCGAAGCGGCAGGCAAGCAATTGATCGCACAATATGACGCCTACAAGATTTTCCCCGACGCCGCAGTCAAAGGCGAATTTACCTTGGGCGAAAATATTGGTGATCTGGCCGGCCTAACCATTGCCTATGATGCGTATCGCACATCGCTAAACGGCAAAGAAGCTCCGGTAATTGACGGTTATACCGGCGATCAGCGCTTTTTCCTAGGCTGGGCGCAGGTGTGGCGGCGCAATTACCGTGAGGCGAACCTGCGTCAGCGGCTCATCACCGACCCGCATAGTCCCTCGGCACAGCGCGTCTGGGTCGTTCGCAACCTTGACAAATGGTACGAGGCGTTCCAGCCGAAGCCGAACGGAAAATTGTACCTTAATCCCAAGGAACGCGTCCGCATCTGGTAAAGGCATCGCTTGAACAACCCGTCGCCCCCCGCAGCATTGCAGATTTTTGGGCAGGACGGCGAGGAGACCGTTCGCGCCAACCGCAAGCATATATTCTTGCTGGCGGCCGCCACCTTGGCGTCACTCGCTATCTTATGGTTCGCCACGCAAAATCTGCTGCTTGTCGGCAGCTGCGCGGGGGCGATGGTCGGCGCGTGGGGGCTGGTTGATTATGCCCGGCGTACCCGCCCAGCTGAAGAAGTGGTGCAGATGTTGCCACCAGATTGGTCGATCACCCATGCCGCCGCGCAGCTTAGCAACGCAGCGATTGCGATTAGCGACCGGGCGGGGCGTCTGGTCTGCGCCAACGATCATTTCACCAAGGCTTTTCCGGGACTGAAGGCACCGCCTAATTTGGGAGTTGATGATGCAAGCCAAGCATTGTTAGTGGCCGCCGCACGCGTCGCATGGCGTGATGGCAACAGCAGCATCGACGCGATCCAGAAGGGCAGCACGCAATTCGGCGTTCGTGTGGCGCGGGCGGGGACCGGCGATGAATATCTATTGTGGCGATTGGAACCGATCCAGCGGCTTGATATCGAATCGCGGGCAATAGAGCTGATCACCGGACGCATTGGGCGGGCGATGGCAATGAGTGGTTTGATGGCGGTCAGTATCGGTCCTGAAGGCCGGGTGCGCGCCGCCAACGCTGCCTTTGCCTTGCGTGCTACAGGCAGTGACACCGAGAATATCACTGGCAAGGAATTCGCGCCTTTCATGCGGATGGATGAAAAAGGCAGCATTTTCTTCGAACGCGAAGGACGGCGCGGATTACCGGTGCGCTTGCTGCATGTGCCGTTGGACGACAATAATAAGGATCATGCGGCGTTGCTGTTCGCTGTCGATGAAGAAGGAGGGCGGGTCGAACGCGGCACCGCGCTTGGCCATGTCGAACAATTGCTGTCGAATTTGCCGGTTGGGCTAGCGCTTGTTGACCGCGACGGACGGTTTTTGTTTGCAAATGACGCTTTTGCACGCGTTGTCGACTTGCCGCCGGAGAAAATGCCACCTTATCCAGGAGACCTGGTCATTCCCGAAGATAAGGGCGCGGTATCGGAGAGCATCCGCCGCTATGCCAGCGGGTCGTCGATGTCGGGCGATATCGCGGTGCGGTTGAAGGATCAGCCAGACGATGTAATCGCCTTGTCGATCGCCGGTGTGCGCGGGTTGGGTGATGCAGCGGTGTTGCTCGGGCTCAAAGACAATAGCGAAGAAACCAAGCTCAAACGGCAAGTGGCGCAAGCAACCAAAATGCAGGCGATTGGCCAGTTGGCAGGCGGCGTCGCGCATGATTTTAACAACATCCTGACTGCGATTATCGGTTATTGCGATTTGATGATGCTTCGCCATCAGCCGGGCGACAGCGATTATGACGATATCCAGCAGATCAAGAATAATTCAAACCGCGCGGCCAGCCTGACGCGGCAATTGCTGGCTTTCTCAAGACAGCAGACGTTGCGTCCACAGGTGCTTCAACTGCCCGATGTGGTGGCGGAGGTATCTAACTTGCTTAAGCGCTTGCTGGGCGAAACCGTGCGCCTTGAAGTCAATCATGGCCGCGCGATGGGCGCGGTTCGTGCTGACCCCGGGCAGCTTGAGCAGGTC
>JANMPK010000272.1:0-1692 GCA_031369825.1 Sphingomonadales bacterium | reverse complement strand
CGGCGGGTATTAATCTGATCATGGCGACGCAGCGGCCATCGGTCGATGTTATTACCGGCGTTATCAAAGCGAACCTGCCAACGCGGATCAGTTTCAATGTCACTTCCAAAATCGACAGCCGAACCATTCTTGGCGAACAAGGCGCTGAGCAACTGCTTGGCAAGGGTGATATGCTCTACATGGCAGGCGGCAGGGTGCTGACACGAATTCACGGGCCATTTGTATCGGATGACGAAGTCCGGCGCGTTGCCGACCATTGGCGTGGGCAGGGCAAGCCCGAATATATCCAGGCTGTGACCGAAGAGCCAGAGGATGGCGGTTTCGACTTTGGCGGCATGGGCGGAGATGATAGCGAAGAAGACACGCAATATCGCAAAGCGTGCCAGATCGTGTTCGAAAGCCAGAAGGCATCAACCAGCTGGATACAGCGGCAGTTGCGGATTGGGTATAATAGCGCAGCACGGTTAATCGACCGGATGGAAGAAGACGGCTTCGTTTCCTCGCCCAACCATATCGGGCGGCGTGAAGTACTGCGGGATCGCAACGGCGACCCGGTCTAGCGTTTAGCGTTCAGATGTTGCGTTCACGGGGGGTTCAACGCCCTAGCACTATCTGCAAGGCCGATCTTAAAGGAAACAGAATCATGAAGTTTGGATCACTCGCATGGATGATGGCACCAGTCGCACTGGTCATGGCTGTGCCTTCATCGGCGCAGAACCAGTCGGATAGAATGGCACGTGTTGTCTCACACATGAAGGCAGTTGGCACGATGACCGCCAGTTTCACCCAGACTGATCGCAATGGCCAGACGCTGTCGGGCAAGCTGCTGATGAAGCGCCCGGGCCATATCCGCTTTGAATATCAAAAGGGCGTACCGTTGCTGATCGTCGGTGATGGCCGGGCACTGACACTGATTGATTATGAAGTTAAGCAAGTCCAGCGCTGGCCGATACGCAACAGTCCGCTTGCCGCGCTGCTCGACCCGGGCCAGGATCTGGCGCGCTTTGGCAAACTGGTACCGACATCGACCGACGAGGTAATCAGCGTCGAAGTCCGTGACCCAAAGCGGCCAGAGTTCGGGCTAATTACCATGGTGTTCGTCAAGCAGGCCGGAGCACCTGGCGGGCTTACCTTGAATGGCTGGGTTGCGCTTGATTCGAAAAACAACCGGACAAGCATCCGACTCGGGAATGTAAAATTCAACGGAAACATTCCCAATTCCAGCTTTACCTGGAAAGATCCACGGCCCGTTCGTCGGAAATCTTGAGGTGGGGCGACGAAGCGATGCTTGACGCCGACCAACCGTCAATCTGAATGGGCTTGTTCATCTGGGTGACAGGAAACTCTTGTATAAATACGTCATCAGCGGTTGGTAGTTTGTGTGGTTTTCCCCCTGTTGCCCACAACGTGACGTCAGCCACTGATATCCGCGTGACGAACGCAAGCTTAGCCCTCATCCCAAATGCCCCCGGGATGAGGGCTTTGCTTTATCTGTTGCATTTTCGTGGCCCTTTTCTTGGCATTACCTTAAAGCGCCCGCTTGCCGATACCGCCTGCCGTCTATAGGGCGAGGCAATATGGCTCAAACTCTCCGCATTGCTTCCTGGAACATCAACTCGGTCCGCGCCCGTCTCGATATCGTCGAACGCTATTTGCGCGAGGATGCGCCCGACATCTTGTGCCTGCAGGAAA
>JANMPK010000361.1:0-8450 GCA_031369825.1 Sphingomonadales bacterium | reverse complement strand
TCCAAAAACCAGTGGTAGATGGGGCGAACAGCAATTTGAAAACTTACTTGAGCTCGCAGGCCTTCGAAAAGAAATCGATTATCGTAGGGAGGTATCGACATCTTCCGAAGAAGGTATGTTGCGTCCAGATTTTATCATCAGCTTACCTGGAGATCAGCAGCTAATCATTGATATAAAGTGTCCTCTAGATGCTTACATGGCAGCAATAGATGATGACAGCCAAGATAGCCGTCGTGATTTAATGGCTAAGCATGCAAATGCAGTTCGAAGCCACGCGAGTGCGTTAAGTAAAAAGGCATATTGGGCGCAGTTTGATAGAGCGCCGGATTATGTTGTATTATATGTTCCGGGTGATAATTTTCTGTCGGCGGCGCTTGAAAGCGATTTAAGTTTATGGGAGGAAGCTGCTCGCAATCGGGTAATTATTTCTGGTCCTGCAACATTTTTTCCTTTGGCGAAAACAATTGCGAGCATGTGGCGTCAAAAAAAGCTTGGAGACGATGCCCGAGAAATTGGTGCACTCGGAAAAGAGATGCACGACCGGATTGCAGTTGCTGCTGATCATCTAAAGAAGATGGGAGCCAGCCTTGGTCGTACAGTGAATCAATATAATGATTTTGTTGGAAGCTTCGAACGCAACGTGATTTCAACGGGGCGTAAATTTGCTGAGCTGAATATCGAAACTGGAAAGCGCGAACTGGAAGATATACCAGTGGTTGAGGCGTTGCCGCGTTACGGCAGTGAGGTAGAGCAATCACTGATTAGTGATGAGCGTGATGCAGCGGATAAGGACTGCTAGACAACTCTCTATTTCCGCTGATCGGGTGGCCCCTGAAGTTCGAGCATTCCGGCCTTGCTTGCCAGCATCATGTCCATATTAAATCCGTGTACGATGACAGGGTTTTCCGAAAGAATACGGCCAACCAATTGTTCCTGCTCCGCCAATCCCGGCGGGCAACCGATTATAGTGCTGACACCAGATTGTGTAACCAGCCGATTTTCATCTTTTTGGTAACTACCACTGATAGTATTGCAGCCGACACGGAGTTGATAAACATCCGCTGTTAATTTCAGCACATAGTCATTTTCGTTTTTGAAAACATTAAGGCCTATCGGTTGCTTGCCGTTGATGGTCTGAATTTTCCAAACCGGCCCGACTAAATTGACCATAGGTTGCCCGGCTGAGGCACAGCTTGTGCAATTCTTATCGCGCTGTAGCACCGCTTTTTGGGTGCCGCTTGTGACCAGTATTCGGCCTTCTTTATCGACCTGAGCTTCGGTTGTGCCGGTCAATAACGAATATAATGCCTTTTCCTGTGTACCCACCGCCCCGCTGCATCCCATCTCGGTACTGATGGATCTGCCGAAATAGAGTTTGGTGCCGATTTGTGCGTATAACCCGCCAAAGGAATTGCAACCGCTCGATCCAACCGCATTACCCTTGGCAAATTCAATTCGCGCTTTATTTGGGGCAACGCCTTCGGTTGCGATGCCGTTGACCGAAACGATTTCCCACGCAGTTTGATCGAGCTGTGGGATGACCGGGCGCGCGTCAGCAACTTGGCTGTTGGTCGGCTTTTCGGCAGGGGTATTTTGATCGGTGTCACTGATTATGGCAACCTTCTGACATGAAGACAGTGATAAAATTGCTATGATAATAGCATATTTTGCGGTCATAATCATCACTCCACCGTCAATGCGAAAGGTCTTGGCACCATGATCAAAGAACCTGCCGCAACGTTGTGCGGTTGCCTTTGTCGTCGGCCAAGATCAAATTGCCTTCGACCGAATAGCGCTTCGTCAATGTGCTGCTTAACAGCGCAAGAAACTTCGCCTCCTGTGCCATTTGTTTTTCAGAACACATCATTCTGGTCGATGTCATAGGGCCAAAGGTCAGTACATTGCTGGCAATGCTGTAGCTGCCGTTGAACCGGTTGCAGCCAGCGGTGCCGCTAACCTGCCCATTTGCGAAGCGGACCTCGGTTTGGATGCCTTCCAGAACTGGCAATTGATTCGTCATCACGATGGTCCATGTCGTCCCTTCAAGTGATTCTGGCGGTAATGCGCGTCCGCCACATCCTCTGACTTCCTTGCCGTCTGCCATAACCGTTACCGTATCGGCAAAGCGCTTGCCCGACATATCGTCGGTGCACGTCGCATAAGTGACGTCGATGGTCAGCTGCTGTGTGACATAGCGCACGCCATTGAACGAGGGCCGTCCTTCGGGGGCCGGCATCCTGATTTTGGTTTCGCCGTAGTCGCCCTGATAGTCGATGGTTTTGCTGTCCATTTTCAATATCCATCCGGGTTCATTACCGCGGGCGATATAGACTTGGTCGGCAGTTGCTGGTTCATCAGACGGTGACATGGTTTGACAAGCAGCCAAAACGGGCAGGGTGAGTGCCAGCAGTGTGACATTACGTGAAATGCTCATCGGAACCATATTGCTCGCGCCTCATTTCCAGAAACTGAACATAGCCTCTTTATAAGGCTTTCGCATTACGGAACTGGTTGAGCACTTCATACGCCATCACCGCAGTTGCCACCGCTGCGTTCAAGCTGTCCGCTTTGCCGCGCATTGGCATTTTGACGAGCAGGTCGCATTCGGCAGCATATTCAGGAGGCAGTCCTTGCGCTTCATTGCCGGTCAAGATGAAACACGGCGAAGCATATTGTGGGGATTGATAGTCCTGTTCGGTTTCAAGGCTGGTGCCAACCAATTGGCCCGGCTCGGTGCGTAGCCATGTGGCAAACTCCGTCCAGCTGCACTGCACGATCTTCTGTGTGAAAACGGCGCCCATGCTGGCGCGCACAGCCTCTACAGAGAACGGGTCGGTACAGTCGTCGATCAGGATCAACCCGCCAGCCCCCACCGCATCGCCAGTGCGCAGCATCGTGCCCAGATTGCCGGGATCGCGCATCGCCTGCGCCACCAGCCAGATCGGGGCGGCAGCGCGGTCAATCTCAGCAAGCGGCGTTCCGTGATCGGCATAGACGCCGACGACCGCTTGGGCATTGTCCTTGCCCGATAGCTTAGACATGATATCTGCGCTGGTCTCTATAACGTCTCCGCCAGATGCCAAGACCGCATCCTCAAGTACGATTTCGAGTGAATGGACCTCGCGGTCTTTCACGCGGAACAGCATTTCCGGCAGGAAGCCAGCTTCACGCGCCTCGGTCATGATGCGCAAACCTTCGGCCAGAAATTTACGCTCGCGTTTGCGGAGCTTTTTTTCGCGGAGCGAGCGGACCTGCTTGACCAGCGGGTTGGAAAATCCGGTGATCTCGCGGCGCATCAATCTTCGCCAAAGCCGTCCATCACCAAGCCTACAAGTTTCTCCAGCGCTTTGTCTGAGTCTTCACCCGCGACATGCACTGTAATCTCGCTACCCTTGGCGGCACCCAGCATCATCAAGCCCATGATCGAGGTTCCGGTGACGCAGTGACCGTCTTTTTCGACCTCGACATGCAGCCCTTCGGGTAGGCGGCTGACAAAAGTAACGAATTTAGCGCTGGCGCGGGCGTGTAGGCCGCGGTCGTTGACGATAATGACATTACGGCTGATCCGGGTCATTTCGATGCCTCCAACACTTCGGATGCGACGCTGATATATTTGCGGCCAGCCTCGCGGGCGGCGGCAACTGCGTCCTTAACATCCATACATTTGCGCGCGCTGTCGAGGCGGATCAGCATCGGCAGGTTGACCCCGGCGATAACCTCGACCCGCCCAGCATCAAGCAGTGAAATAGCCAGATTCGACGGTGTGCCTCCGAACAGATCGGACAGGATGATAACGCCCTTACCGGTGTCGACTTGTTTGATTGCGGCAGCAATTTCTTTGCGCCGCCCCTCCATATCGTCGCGCGGCCCGATGCAAACCGTTGCAACTTGTGTTTGCGGGCCAACCACATGCTCCAGCGCGACGAGGAATTCCTCCGCGAGCCTGCCGTGGGTGACCAAAATCAATCCGATCATGCAATGCTACCCTATTTATCTTTTGATTCGTTTCGCGGCGCTTCGCCCGCTGGCCCCTCCAGCGCGTCGATTGCCCGCGACGTCAGATTGCGGTGCGCGACCGTGGGCGAAAATCCTGCTTCGCGCAACCATTTGCCGAATTGTTCAGCAACATGCACCGATCTGTGACGGCCACCGGTGCAGCCGAAGGCGATGTTGACATAGGCTTTCCCCTGAGCGTCATAGAGCGGCAGCAGATACAGCAAAAGGTCACGAATTTTGGCGACGGCTTCATCATAGGCCGGGTCAGCCTCGACATAATCGGAGACAGCCTGATCAAGCCCTGTCATCGGGCGCAGAAGATCGTCCCAATGTGGATTGCGCAAAAACCGCATGTCGAAGATCAAATCGGCGTTATGTGGAACACCGCGCGAAAAGCCGAAGCTTGTGATCGAAACCGTCGTGTGCGGGCTGGCTTCGCTGGCGAAACGGGTGCGAATTTCGGTTTGCAGGTCGTTGGTCGATAGCTTGGTGGTGTCGATCACGGTTTCAGCCCAGCGGCGCAGCGGTGCCATCAACATACGTTCCTGCGCAATACCATCGATTGCCGGGCGATCCTGTGCCAACGGATGCCGCCGCCGCGTTTCTGCATAGCGTCGCTCGATCTCTGTGCCAGCACAATCGAGGAACAATGTCATGATGTTGAGGTCACGGCGATCTTGCAGCAGTTTGATCTGCTTGGTCAGTGCATCCGGATCAAACCCGCGCGTTCGGCTGTCAAAGCCAAGCGCCAATGGCACCGTGGGCCCGGACCGGCCTTCCGTGCCCGGAATGTCTAGCAAAGGCCCCGCCAACCGGATCGGGAAGTTATCAACTGCCTCCCAACCCATATCCTCCAGCGTTTTCAGCACTGTCGTCTTGCCTGCGCCAGAGAGGCCTGTGACCAACAATATCGGCTGCGTGTGTGAGGAAATTGTTTCGGTCATCAGTGAAGCGCTTGTTCAATTTTGAGAGGCGCACTGGCTTCGAACGCCGACAGGGCTATAAATCGAATATCAATCCCGGTAATGTTCATAACCTGATCCTCGGGTGGCAAACGCTCACCGTCAATGCCGAGTTTTACTGCTAAATGCAGCGGCACACCATCGGCGAACGGCATTTTCAATATGCCCACGCCGCGCATCTCGATCATGCCGGCAATATTGGGTGCTGTTCGCAGAAGGGGCAGGGGGGAATGCGCTTCAACCAAGACACCGTCGTCGCTAATCAACACGGCACCGCGGTCAATCAGGCGCAGCGCGAGATCGGACTTGCCCGAACCGGACGGCCCCAGCAACAGCACCCCTTCGCCATTGATCGCAACTGCCGTCGCATGGAGTAATTCTGTGGTCAATTTGTCGATGCCTCGGCACACGGCAAGGCGATTTCGAAACACGCACCCTGCTTTCCGTCAACACGGTCGCGGACCCTGATGCGGCCATGATGCCCCTCGATAATGGTCCGCGCAATAGCTAGCCCAAGTCCGCTATGCTTGCCGAAATTCTCCGAGGTTGGCCGCTCGCTATGGAAACGGCGGAAGATGGCTTCGCGTTCCTGTTCGGGCACACCGGGTCCATCATCGCTGATCCGGATGATGACCTCGTCATCTGCTCGCGTTGCCGAGATTTCGACCAAGCCGCCATCTGGCGAGAACGAGACCGCATTGTCGATCAGGTTGGTCAGCATTCGTTCGAGCCGCACATCTTCGCCGAGCACCGTCGCTACTCCGCGCCGTGGCCGAGCAAACGCAATGGTCACTCCGTCATCCCCATCCCGATCCTCGCGGGCTTGCAACAATTGCTCGACCATATCACCAACATCAATCGATTCGAATTTGGCTTTGGCTAGCTGAGAATCCACCCTGCTAGCGTCGGAAATGTCACTGATAAGCCGGTCCATGCGGTGCACGTCGGCCTTGGCAACGTCCATCAATTGCTGTCTCAGCGCCGGGTCTTCGATGCGGTCAAAGCCGTCAAGCGCCGACCGCAATGACGCTAGCGGGTTCTTTATCTCATGCGCTACATCAGCGGCAAATGCCTCGGTCGCATCAATGCGTTGGCGTAACGCGATACTCATATCGGACAATGCTCGCGCCAGCATGCCGATTTCGTCACGACGTGAGGGTAAGCGTGGCACCGTCACCTCTTGCGCGCGCCCTAGCCGAACTTTCACCGCTGCTCGTGCCAAATGCCGCAAAGGCCTTACGATGGTTCGTGCGAGAAACATCGACAGCAATACGCCGATAACGAGCACCGCCAGAAAAAACATCCCGACGTTAAACCTTTCGGCGCGCACAAAAAGTCGGATATCCCTTTCATTTGAAGTAGATAGAACAGAAAAACTTGATCCTGGCGAACGGGCACCCGCGCTAATCACATGCGTCAAATCAGGGGCAAAGCGCGCAATGGAAGTTGGATTGCCGGGCTTGGCACTTTTGATCTCTGGCCATGCCGATGCGCGATCCGCCTTTGGTTCGACAAACGCCTCAAAATCTGGCGCAGCCACCAAAAAGTCGAACACTTTGTCGATACCCCTCGCTGCCACCTTGCGCCATGGCTCCTTGTCGGGACTGCGAATATCATAAGTCTGTTCTGCCAGATCAAAGCTGTCAGTCAGTTTTTCGCCATCCTTGTTGTAAATACGGATGCGTGATCCATGCTGCTCTGCAAAAGAGGCAATGAATGCAGTCCGGCCTTCTGCACCGACCAGGCCGAGGCTATTGGCAATAAACTCCGCCTGTATCCTAGCGGCGCTTTCGCGTTCTGCGATAAGGCGCGTTCGGTAGCTGTCTAAAAAAAACAGCCCTGCACCCAACAGAATGACCACGAACAAATTGACCGCAAGTATCCGCGCCGTGAGCGACAGCCCGCGGCTCCATCCCAGCGCAAGATCGGCGGGTTCAGTTTTCTGCGAATCGGTAACCGGCACCATAAAGTGTATCTATGGCCGAAAACTCGGGGTCAATTTCCCGAAATTTACGACGCAGGCGTTTAATGTGGCTGTCGATTGTGCGGTCATCGACATAGACGTCGTCTTGATACGCGGCATCCATCAGCTGATCACGGGTGCGGACAACACCGGGACGGTTGGCAAGCGCCTCCAATATCATGAATTCGGTAACGGTCAGCGTTAGCGCTTTGCTGTCCCATCGTACATGATGCCGCGCGGGGTCCATTTCGAGCTTGCCGCGGATCATCGGTTCGGGCTCTTCTGCGACTTCGCCATTGGCAGGGGCTTTGTCGTAGGTCGCCCGCCGCAAGATGGCTTTTACCCGAGCCACTAACAATCGCTGCGAAAAAGGCTTGGTAATATAATCATCCGCACCCATCGCCAGACCTAAAGCCTCGTCCAGCTCTTCGTCTTTGGAGGTTAGAAAGATCACTGGCATCGCGCTTTTTTCACGCAGACGGCGGAGCAATTCAAGCCCGTCCATACGTGGCATCTTGATATCGAATATACCCAAATCTGCTGGATTTTCGAGCATTGCCTTCAATGCTGTTTCCCCATCGGAATAAATCCGCGTGACATAGCCTTCCGCCTGCATCGCAATCGACACTGACGTCAGGATATTTCGGTCATCATCAACAAGAGCAATGCTGGCGTTCATTGGGTGCCTATAGGGGGACGTCGGCTATGGTTCAATCAATTGCTGTTGGCGGGTTAAAGCTATGCTTTGCCAGCTGATGTAATAATTAGCACCGCAGCAATTTGACCTAATGTAATCTGTCGGCTACCGGCCCGATCAACTTTAGGGCATACGTATGCCCTGGATTCGCAAATTTGATTTGACCGGAGTTTTCCTATGTCTGCGCCACTCAACATTTCGCTCGATCAACAAGGCATTGTCACGGATGCTGCATTGCATTGCAATCTTGGTACGCCGCAGTTGGTCGAAGATGCGCTGGTTAATGGCGAGGGCATCATGGCGAAAGACGGTCCGCTGGTGGTAAAAACGGGTGCGCACACGGGCCGTTCGGCAAAAGACAAATTCATTGTCCGCGATGCCGAAACCGAAGACACGATCTGGTGGGGCAAGACCAATGTCGAAATGTCACCTGCGCATTTTGCCGCATTGAAAGCCGATTTTTATGCCGCTCTTGCCGATAAGGGTGAACTTTATGTCGCCGATCTGTTTGGCGGTTCGCAGTCCGAACACCGGGTCAATGTGCGTGTGATTAACGAATTGGCGTGGCACAATCTGTTCATCCGGACTTTGCTGGTCCGTCCGACAAACGATGAGCTGGCGAGCTTCGTCCCCGAATACACGATTATCGATCTGCCAAGCTTCCGCGCCGACCCCGCGCGCCACGGATGCCGCAGCGAAACTGTGGTAGCGGTCAATTTTAGTCAAAAGCTGATCTTAATCGGCGGCACCGCATATGCTGGCGAAATGAAAAAGTCTGTGTTCGGCATACTGAACTATTTGTTGCCGGTGAAGGGCGTGATGCCGATGCACT
>JANMPK010000232.1:0-2097 GCA_031369825.1 Sphingomonadales bacterium | reverse complement strand
TGCCGGTGGGCGCCACACCCATCAGCCGGGCGTTCAGCCGATCCTGGATGTAGCCCTTCAATATGCCGTCCTCGATCAGCACATTCTCCTGGGTCGGAGTGCCTTCGTCGTCGATCGACAGTGACCCGCGCCGGTCGGCCATCGTGCCGTCATCGACGACGGTCACGCCGGGGGCGGCAACGCGCTGGCCTATTTTGCCTGAGAAAGCCGAGCTGCCCTTGCGGTTGAAATCGCCCTCAAGGCCGTGGCCCACCGCTTCGTGCAGCAACACACCGGGCCAGCCGGGGCCGAGCAGCACGGTCATTTCGCCCGCAGGCGCGGCGACCGAGCGCAGGTTGGTCAGCGCCTGCGCCAACGCCTCGTCAATCGCGTGGTCCCACTGCGCATCTTCGAACAATTTACCGTAGAGATAGCGACCACCGAAGCCATAAGTGCCGGTTTCGCGCCTGCCATTTTCTTCGGCAACGATGCTGACGTTCAACCGTACCAATGGCCTTATATCGGTGGCAACAAAGCCGTCGGCGCGGACGATTTCGACGACTGTCCAGCTGCCCGATAGACTAACGCTAACTTGCGCGACCCTTGGATCACGCGCGCGGGCGGCGGCGTCAATTTGCTGGCAGAGCGCGACCTTCTCGGCGAACGGCACAAGTTCCAATGGGTTTCCGTCGGTATATAAATGCCGGTTATTCTTGCGCGGCGGCGCTGCCGGTTGGTCCTTTGCCGGATCAAGCAGCTTCAGCGTTTCACCAGCACGGCGGATCGCGGCTTCGCTTAGGTCATTGGCGTGCGAAAACCCGGTCATCTCTCCAGACACGCCGCGCAAACCAAATCCCGAGCCGGTCGAATAGTCCGCCATTTTCAGGCGGCCATCGTCAAAGCCAAAACTCTCGGTCGCGCTATATTGCAGGTAAAGCTCGCCATCGTCGCAGTTTTTCAACGCCTCTCGGGTAACGCGCTGCGCACTATCTGGCTCAAGGAGGCCAGGCTGATAAAGATAAACGCGTGGGTCAGTATAATGAGTCATAAAAGCCTATATGGGGTCAGAAAGGCATGGCGTGAAGACCTATTCCAATGCTTTTTCAGCTTTTAACGAACCGCCTTGTTTTGCGCATTCCCCAGCGCGCACATATTTCCAATGGTCGGGCATATAATCTTTGCTCGCTGTCCCCGCACAATCAGTTCCCGGCCCCGCAGCACAATCATTATACTGCGCCAGCGCGGTGCCGTAACATTTCTCGCGTTCGGCGCGCTTGGGTTCAGGAATTTTTTGGCCATTATCCTCGGTGCTGTATTTTACGGTCACTATCCCGTCGCCGCAGGCCGCAAGCGTACTTGACAAGATCAGCGCGGTCGCCAGCGTGTAAAGTTGCGATTTTGCTTGCCCCATGAAGCGCCAATAGCGCGCCCGCACCCTTCCCTCAACGGCGAAGGCTGCTAATGGGACTGGCAATGACATCCCGATTCACCTTCAACATCGCCGCAACCGACGGCAAGGCACGCACCGGCACAATCTCCATGCTGCGCGGCGAGATACGGACACCTGCGTTCATGCCGGTTGGCACTGCGGCCACGGTCAAAGCCATGCGCCCAGCCGAGGTGCGCGCGACTGGTGCCGACATCATATTGGGCAACACCTATCACCTTATGCTCCGCCCTGGCGCAGAGCGGGTGGCCCGACTTGGCGGATTGCATCAATTTTCAGGTTGGGACCGGCCGATATTGACCGACAGCGGCGGCTATCAGGTGATGAGCCTGTCGGCCTTGCGCAAAATTACCGAGGAAGGCGTGTCGTTCCAGAGTCATCTCGACGGGTCGAAACATATGCTGTCGCCAGAACGCTCGATGGAAATCCAGCGGTTATTGGGCTCGGACATCGTTATGGCATTCGACGAATGCCCGGCGAATGGCGTGAACCGCGACGAAGCGATCAAGTCGATGGAGCTGTCGATGCGCTGGGCAAAGCGGTCGCGTGACGGTTTCAACAGCAGTGGTGCACATGCCGAACGAGCGGCGTTATTCGGTATCCAGCAAGGCTCGCTCGACGAGGAACTACGTAAAAGGTCTGCGGATGCGTTGATTGATATCGGTTTTGAT
>JANMPK010000206.1:0-12315 GCA_031369825.1 Sphingomonadales bacterium | reverse complement strand
GCCGCATTGGCGATTGCCACATTGTCATTGCCGTCGATAGCCGTCGCGCAGGACGCCATTATTGAAATAGCAGCACCCACAACTGCCGATGCAGAGGCTTTTCTTGCAAAGGCGGAAAAAGACCTGTTCGACTTTTCGGTTGAGGGCGCGCAGGTTTCCTGGATCAACGCGACCTATATCACTGATGATACCGACGCGATTGCCGCGAAATATGGCGAGATCGGCACCGAAAAGGCAGTGCAATATGCGCTTGAGGCGGCAAAATACCAGAACATCGCCGGGCTTTCGGCGGAAACGAAGCGCAAGCTAGATATATTGCGTGGCGGGCTGGTGTTGCCTGCACCGACCACAGAGGGCGCGGCCAAAGAACTGTCCGAAATCGCCACCAAGCTGAACTCGGCTTACGGTAAGGGCAAGGGAACATTGAACGGAAAGGAAATCAACGGCTCTGATATCGAGGCTGAAATGGGGACCAATCGCAACCCCGATCAGCTTAAAGAAATGTGGGTTAGCTGGCATGATAAGGTCGGCGCGCCGATGAAAGACGATTATGTGCGCATGGCAGACCTCGGCAATCAGGGCGCAAAGGAACTGGGTTTCGCTGATCTGGGTGCTATGTGGCGCTCGAACTACGACATGCCAGCAGACGATTTTGCCAAGCTGACCGACAAATTGTGGCTGGAAGTGAAACCGCTATATGACGAATTGCACACCTATGTGCGCAGCCAACTCAACAAGAAATATGGCGATGCAGTGCAGGCCAAAGCCGGTCCAATCCGTGCCGATCTGCTCGGCAATATGTGGGCGCAGGAATGGGGCGATATCTATGACATCGTTGCACCTCCGGGCTCGGGCGATATCGGTTACGACATCGGCGCGTTGCTCAAGGAAAAGGGCTATGACGAGATGAAAATGGTGAAGACGGGTGAGGGCTTTTTCTCCTCGCTTGGCTTCGAGCCGCTTCCCGCCAGTTTTTATGCTCGTTCGCAATTCCTGAAACCCGCTGACCGCGAAGTTGTGTGTCATGCTTCCGCTTGGGACATCAACAATGTTGACGATCTGCGGATCAAGATGTGCATCAAGATCAACACCGGGGACTTCGTCACAATACACCATGAATTGGGGCATAACTATTACCAACGCGCGTATAACAAGCAGAGCTATCTGCATTTGAACGGTGCCAATGACGGTTTCCATGAGGCGATCGGCGATGCCGTTGCGCTGTCGATCACGCCCGATTATCTGGTGAAAATTGGCTTGCTTGACGCCGCCAAGGTGCCGAGCGCGGACAAGGATAACGGGCTCTTATTGCGGCAGGCGATGGACAAGGTCGCGTTCCTGCCGTTCAGCGTGATCGTCGATAAATGGCGGTGGGGCGTGTTTGCAGGCGATATTAAAAACGCCGACTACAATACCGCTTGGACCAAATTACGCACGCAATATCAAGGGATTGTTCCGCCCGTTGAACGACCTGCAAATGCCTTTGACGCTGGCGCCAAATATCATGTTCCCGGCAACACGCCCTACACACGCTATTTTCTGGCGCGTATATTGCAATTCCAGTTCTACAAAGCCGCCTGCGATATTGCCGGCTGGAAAGGCCCGCTCCACCGGTGCTCGTTTTACGGCAACAAGCAGGTCGGCACACGTTTGAATGCGATGCTCGAACTCGGCGCGTCGAAGCCTTGGCCGGATGCGCTCGAAGCCTTCACCGGGACGCGCGAAATGTCAGGCAAGGCCATGATCGAATATTTCGCGCCACTGATGAAATGGTTGAAGGCGCAGAATAAGGGGCAGAAAAAGGGCTGGTAAAATTCGTTTAACAAGCCGCTTATCTAAAAGGCGGCTCGTTAAATGCCCTTAGTTTGCGACTGTGTAAGCTGTTGCCGGCATCGCGCAACAATTCGCAGGTTTGGATGCCGATCTGTAAATGGGAAGCGATGGCTTCTTCGTAAAAGCGGTTGGCTTGGCCGGGGAGTTTGATTTCTCCGTGTAGCGGTTTATCCGACACGCAGAGTAATGTCCCGTAAGGTACGCGGAAGCGGTAACCTTGGGCGGCGATGGTGGCAGATTCCATGTCGATGGCAATCGCGCGTGACTGCGAGAAACGAAGCGCCGATGCCGAATAGCGCAATTCCCAATTGCGGTCATCGGTGGTGACGACGGTGCCCGTGCGCATTCGGCGTTTCAGGTCTGCGCCGCTGGTGCCTGATACGCGCTCGGCGGCGGCAGCCAGTGCCTGCTGGACTTCGGCAATCGGGGGAATTGGAATTTCGGGTGGCAGCACCTCGTCCAAGATATGGTCGTCGCGCAAATAGGCGTGGGCCAGCACATAATCGCCAATCCGCTGCGTTTCGCGCAAGCCCCCGCAGTGACCGATCATCAGCCACGCCTCTGGTCGCATTACCGCCAAATGGTCGCAAATCGTCTTTGCGTTAGATGGGCCAACACCGATATTGACCAAGGTAATCCCCGAACCATCAGATGCCATCAGATGATAAGCAGGCATCTGATGCCGCCGCCACGTGCTGTCCGCTACCAATTGCGCGGCGTTGTCAGTCGGTTGGTCGACATATAGCCCACCAGCACCAGACAGCGCTGTGTAGCGACCATTTCCAACCTGCGTGCAGGCCCAACCGACAAACTCGTCGACATATCGGTGGTAGTTGGTGAACAGAATGTAGTTCTGGACATGCTCGGCAGGAGCACCTGTATAATGGCGCAAGCGGGCGAGCGAGAAATCGGTACGCAGTGCATCGAACAGCGCGAGTGGCGAATTGTCATTACCCTTTACGCGGAGCAGTCCATCGGCAATTTCGTCGCCGATGTCAGCAAGCTCGGTCGTCGGAAAATGTCGCGCAAGTTCGTTCGGGCTTACCGTTCCCAATTCCAGATCGGCTGAACCGTCAAGGACATAAGGGAAGGGGATTTCTTGACGGCTCCGACCAACGCTGATTTCAACTTCATACTGCTCGACCAGTAGATCAAGCTGCGTACCAACATATTCCGCAAATAAATCAGGTTTGGTGAATGTGGTGCGATACGTACCAATCTTCTCTAGTTTGCCAAAAGCAAGGTTGGTAACGGTCTCGCGTTCTTTACCGCGATAGACAATTGTAAGCTCCGGATAGCAGAAGTCGCTGTTGGCGCGCTCTTCGGAGGTCGGTGCAATTCCGTCTTTCAAATAGCGTGCAAGGGCTGTCTGAAGGCGTTTTACAGAGGCTTCATATTCGGTGACGAGTTGACGAATGATGTCTTGGGATTGGGTGCTAGGCATAATCACGCATCAACGAATTTTCGCATTTTCGCAACAAAAAAGGGAGGGTTGCCCCTCCCTTCTGTTCATGCCTTGGCGGCACGACGCGTTGATGATGTTTAGAGTTGGCCGAGCATATGTTCTGCCGAGCTGACTTTGAAATCGCCCGGTGCTTCGACATTTAACTGCTCGACAACACCGTCATTGACAACAAGCGAGAAACGCTGCCCGCGTTTGCCCATGCCAAAGGCTGTGCCGTCCATTTCAAGGCCCAAAGCAGCTGCAAATTCGCCATTGCCATCGGCCAGCATAGTGATCGCTTCAGATCCGCCAGCCTTATTCCATGCGCCGAGGACGAACGCATCATTGACAGCGGTGCAGGCAATTTCGTCGATACCCCTGGCCGCCAAATCGTCCGCTTTTTCGACATAACCAGGCAAATGCCGCGCTGAGCAGGTCGGGGTGAACGCGCCGGGGACCGAGAACAATGCGATACGGCGACCGGCGAAATAATCGGAAGATTGCAACGGTTGTGGGCCGTCTGCTGTTGCCTTTACCATTTTTATATCGGGAATTTTGTCGCCAACGGAAATGCTCATTTTTCGGTCCTTTCAAGGGGAGTAGGAATGGCTTTGCCTAATCCGGGACTGTCCGGCCCAAGTCAAGTAGGCTATTCGATATGCTCGTAGTGTCATATTCACTGACTGCCGAAATGTTCCCGAAAACCATAAAATAAACGCCACCTGATTACAGCCCTATAGATGGTTACTTTTGCTTTACCTTGCCTGTTCAAAATTCCGTAAGCAGGATCGTCAATCATGTCCTTGTTGAACACGAACAGGGGACGTAAAATGAGGGGAATAGCAAGGAAAGCTGTGCTTGCCGCAGTGATCGCCATTGCATCTGTCCAACCGGCACAAGCATGCTGGAGCAGCGCGGGCCAGGACGCCGTAAAAATCAAACATTTGAACACTATGTTGATGGTCACAGCACTTCGTTGTCGCGGCGGCGCGGATAATTTCCTGTCGCAGTATAACCGGTTTGTAACAAATAATAGCACGCTCATCGGGACGCAAAACAATCTTATAAAATCGCATTTGGCGCAGTCGGTTGGGGCCAGAGGCGCAGAAGGTGCGCTTGACCGTATGTCGATTGGTTTCGCCAATTCCTATGGCACCGGCCATCGTACGATGAACTGTAGCCAGCTAAAACAACTGGCATCCGACCTTGCATCTGAAAAGCACGGCGTGGCGACATTGGCGATGGCAGCAGATCAGGCAGTCGGCAACACGTCATTGCCTGGTGGCGCATGTCCGGTGCGCATAGCCAAGCGCCCATAATGATATAAAGCAATCTTTATATTTGATTTCGTTGAAAGCCAAGGCTAAGGGCGGGCGCATACTAACCCCATCCGGAGACCAAGCCCGTGGCTTTCAACGATTATGTAATCGCCGATATCGGCGAGGCCGACTTTGGCCGTAAAGAAATCAACATTGCAGAGACCGAAATGCCAGGTCTTATGTCACTGCGCAGCGAATTTGGCGCGTCGCAGCCGCTGAAGGGCGCGCGGATCGTTGGTTCGCTTCACATGACGATCCAGACGGCTGTGCTGATCGAAACTCTGACCGCGTTGGGCGCCGATGTTCGCTGGGCAACGAGCAATATCTTTTCGACGCAGGACCATGCCGCAGCTGCAATCGCTGCAAAGGACATTCCCGTATTTGCTATCAAGGGCGAAAGCCTCTCCGATTATTGGGATTATGTTGGTCGCATCTTCGATTGGGGTGACGACATCACCGCGAACATCATCCTCGACGACGGCGGCGATGCGACGATGTTTGCGCTTTGGGGTGCGAAGCTGGAACGCGGCGAGACTTTTGCCGAACCGGAAAATGAAGAAGAAGTCGAGTTCCAGCGTGCGCTTAAAGCGTTTATCGCCAAGAAGCCCGGCTATCTGACCGAGACGGTCAAGAACCTGAAAGGTGTTTCGGAAGAAACCACCACCGGTGTTCACCGCCTGTATGAAATCGCCAAGAAGGGCGAACTGCCGTTCCCTGCGATCAACGTCAACGACAGCGTGACCAAATCGAAATTCGACAATCTCTACGGTTGCAAGGAATCGCTGGTCGACGCCATCCGTCGCGCCACCGACGTAATGCTCGCCGGTAAAGTTGCCTGCGTTGCAGGGTTCGGCGATGTCGGCAAGGGTTCTGCACAATCGCTCCGAAACGGCGGCGCACGCGTGATGGTGACCGAAGTCGATCCGATCTGTGCGCTTCAGGCCGCGATGGAAGGCTTTGAAGTTGTGACAATGGAAGAAGCCGTGACCCGTGCTGACATTTTCTGCACCGCGACCGGTAATGCCGACGTTATTACTGCCGAGCATATGAAGAACATGAAACCGATGGCGATTGTTTGCAACATCGGTCACTTCGATAGCGAAATCCAGATTGCGGCGCTGAGCAATTACAAATGGACCGAAGTAAAGCCCGGCACTGACCTCGTCGAATTTCCCGATGGCAAGCAAATCATCGTGCTCGCCAAAGGCCGTTTGGTCAATCTCGGTTGTGCCACCGGACATCCGTCGTTTGTTATGTCGGCGTCGTTCACCAACCAGACGCTAGCGCAAATCGAGCTTTGGACCAAAAGCGAAAATTATAAGAACGAAGTTTATGTTTTGCCTAAGCATCTCGACGAAAAGGTTGCGATGTTGCACCTCGAAAAGCTTGGCGTGAAGCTGAGCAAGCTCTCTGAAAAGCAGGCCGGTTATATCGGCGTGTCGACCGAAGGTCCGTTCAAGCCCGATCATTATCGTTATTGATTGCGGCATAAGCCAAATACATCAAAGCCCGCTGCGTAAAACGTGGCGGGCTTTTTTCGTTGCACCACGCCCGCTTTTGCGCATTAGCAAGCTTATGAATTTTCCAAGGACAGCCTCAGCATGACGGGCGATAGCCTGCCAGTTGCATTGATAGGAATATTGATGGCTTTGTGGCTTGTCGGGGCGACAGTGGCCATCTGGGTTGGACTGTCGTTGCGCCGTCAATCGCTGAAGACGCTGCGCCAGACATCGCGGCTCGCGCGGTTGTTGGAAACGGCTCCTGCGATACCGGTAGTGGTCAAGGGCGATGGCCGGATTGAGGCGGCGGACAGGTTTTCACGGTTACTGGGTTTGGAATTGCCTGCTTCGACTTTGTCCGAACTGGATGGCACCAATGATGCTGGGCTTATTACCGTCGACTTGCAAACGCTGAATGACCGTGTTCGGGAAACGCAGCGCACGGGTAAGGATTTTGTCTTGCCAGTGGCGATTAAGGGATCGGATCGACGGTTACTGGTCGTTGGCAGCATTGCCGACGCTGTAATTTACCCCAATGGCGCAGCGTTGCTATGGTTTTTTGATTCTACCGAAAGCTTGCGCGAGCTGGAACAACGCAAAGGGGAATCGGAAGAAGCGCGAGCGGCGTTTGAGGCACTGGCCGGGCTGATCGAGGCCGCGCCACTTCCGATGTGGCACCGCGGCCCTGACCTAAAGCTAAGCTTCGTTAATCGTGCTTATGTAGACGCAGTGAGTGCGACTGATGGCGCGCATGTGGTTGAGGAAGGCATTGAGCTGGTCGAGCCGCTGAACGGTACAACGGCGATGGAATTTGCCGGAAAGGCGCAGTCCGATGGCGTGCAAGCCGAGCGAGTTGTTCCAACAACACTGGATGGTGAACGGCGGCAAATGCGCGTGTTTGATATTCCGCTCGGTGATATAGGGGTTGCAGGCCTCGCCATAGACATTCAGGAACTGAGCGACGCACGCAGCGAGTTTCGGCTATTGTCCGAAGCCCAGCGTGATTTGCTCAATATGATGTCGGCGGGTGTTGCGCAGTTCGACGCAGATCATGTTTTGAGCTTTGCCAACCTTCCATTTCAGCGCCTATTTGCATTCCGCGACCATTGGCTTGCTGATAAACCAGAGTTCAGCCGCGTTCTCGACCGGATGCGTGAGAACGCAAAATTGCCCGAAGTTCGAGATTTTCCCGAATGGCGCGCTGAGCGTGAAAGCTGGTTCCGCACTGCAGAGCCCTCGGAAGAAAACTGGCTTCTGCCTGATGGCACGCATCTGCGCGTTCTGGCGCAGCCTGTTCCAGACGGTGGCTTACTTCTGATTTTTGAAGACCGGACTGAACAAGCCCAATTGGCCAGCGCGCGTGATACTTTGCTGCGGGTCAGAACCGCGACTTTTGACAATTTGTTTGAAGCGATTGCGGTGTTTGCAGCTGACGGGCGCATCAGCATTTGGAATCGCCTATTTGCCGAGACATGGGGGCTGTCAGACGAGCTTCTTATCAAGCATCCCAGAGTCGATGAATTGCTGCCTATACTTGCGAAGCACCTCAAGAAACCGTCACAGATTTCAGTGATTGGCGAGCTTGTCCGGATGACCACCGCGAACCGCGAGCAACGACGAACAAAAGCCAGTTTCTCCGATGGCCGGATATTCCAGATCGCAACCATACCATTGCCCGATGGTAACGCGCTGTTCACGATGCTCGACATGTCCGACAGCGTTCAAATGGAACAGGCGTTGCGCGACCGCAATGCCGCGCTGTCTGAGGCCGATTCCATCAAAGGCAAGTTCCTGGCCAATATGAGCTATGAATTCCGCACGCCGCTAACCTCAATTAGTGGCTTTGCCGATTTGTTGAAGGCAGGTGTCGCCGGAGAGTTGAACAATCAGGCAATTGAGTATGTCGAGGCTATTGCAACATCTGCTGAACGGCTGTCCGAACAAATCAACACTGTACTTGATTATAGCCAAAGCGAAGCTGGAGCGTTGCCGATTGCACGCGAATATATCATTGTGCGGGTGTTGCTGAACGAAATCGCAGAAGTTAAGACAGCTCTAGCCAAGGAAACAGGCGTCCTACTCAATGTGCAATTGGGCGAGGCAACAGGGTCGATCGCAGCCGATCCGAGGCGACTAAGACAAGCGGTTGAACAGATACTCGACAATGCCATCCGTTATAATCGTCAGGGCGGTGAGGTTTTGCTGCTCGCACGCTGGCATCAAGAGATGCTCGAAATAATCGTATCGGATAATGGTCCCGGCATAAGTGCTACAGACCAATTCCCGTTGTTTGAAGTAGAACAATCCAATGATGGATCGTTGACGCAAGGGCTTGGGCTACAATTGGCAAGGCAGCTTATAGAATCGCATGGCGGCACTTTGACCTTAGATTCGAAACAGCGTGAGGGGACAACGGTTACCATGTCGCTACCGCGCGGATGATTATACAGGATGAAGAAGCAATGCTTACCTTTGGCGAGCAACTTGCGAGCGGGTTGGCAGTTGGCAGTTGGGTCGCAATAGACGGCCCGCTTGGCGCTGGCAAAACCGTATTGTGCAAAGGCATTTTGCGTGGATTAGGGTTTGAGGGCGAAGTGGCCAGCCCGTCTTATGCCATCATCCATCAATATAATCCGCCTGAAACAGATATTGCGGTTGCCCACGCCGATTTGTATCGCCTGAATAATGTTGAGGAATTGGAAGAATTGGGGTTGGCGGAACAGCGTGATGACCATGTTACATTGGTCGAATGGGCAGAGCGGGCAGGTGCTGCTTATTCGAAACCAAGCCATCATATTCAAATTGTACCACAGCCTGACGGCACCAGAATTTTGACCTTGAAGACGGAAACCTATGACACCCGCAATTGACATTAATCCGCCTGCAGGGCTGGATGAATTTTTAGGCGCTCATGGCTGGGCTGATGCAGCGGTTACTTTGGTTGCGGCTGACGCATCATTCCGCCGCTATTTCCGAGCGACCGCCGCTGACGGGCGCAAAGCTGTGTTAATGGACGCGCCGCCGCCACATGAAGATCCGCGACCATTTATAGATATTGCGCAATATCTTGTCGGCCACGGTTTTCGCGCGCCAGAGATATTTGGCGCTGATCTTGATCGCGGGCTGGTGCTGATTGAGGATTTTGGCGATTTGCAAATGCGCCAACATCTTGATGTGGCACCACAGGATGCTGACAAGATTTACCGGCAAGCCATTGATGCGCTGGTGAGTCTGGCCAAAGTGCCGGTCGCGGAATTACCACCTTATAACGAAGCCGCGTACTTGCGTGAAGTTAAGCTACTAAGCGAATGGTATATGCCAGCAATGGGTTTGGCGGTGGACGAAGAGGAATATGAAGCGCTTTGGTGCCGGATGTTGGCGCCTGTTTCGGGTCAGCAGCAATGCACAGTTTTGCGCGATTATCATGCAGAAAATATCATGCTGTTAGGGAATGGCGAGCAGGGAATTATTGATTTCCAAGACGCGCTAATCGGTCATCCGGCTTATGATTTAGTGTCGTTGTTACAGGATGCACGGCGCGACGTAGACCCAGATTTGGAACAAGCAATGCTGGCTTATTACCACGAATCGACCAATGCCGATGCCAACTTCGACCTGCATTATGCGCTGCTCGGTGCGCAGCGTAATGCGAAGATTATTGGCATCTTTACGCGTCTCTGGAAACGCGATGGCAAGGACCGCTATCTCAGTTTCTTGCCGCGTATGTGGGGTTTGCTTGAGCGTGATCTGGCGCATCCGGGTCTTGCCGAATTAAAGGCGTGGTTTGACCGTAACATACCAGCCAACGTCCGGGCGCAATCGCCAGATCGCGAGGCCGTTGCATGAGTAAGCATGTCAACACAGCGATGATCATGGCGGCGGGCAAAGGCACGCGCATGATGCCGCTGACCGCCGACCGGCCCAAGCCACTGATCGAGGTGGCCGGTGTCGCATTGCTTGACCATGTGCTTGATCACTTGCGAGGGGCAGATATAAGCAGGGTCGTAATCAACGCGCATTACCGTGCTGCGCAGGTCGAGCAGCATATGGCAGAATATGCCGCTGATTTTGATGTCACAATCTCTGACGAGCGTGACCTCTTGCTCGACACGGGCGGCGGCTTGGTAAGGGCATTGCCGTTGATTGGGGATGATCCGTTTATATGCGTTAATGCCGACAATTGGTGGACCGACGAAGGCGAAAATGCCTTTAAGCGATTGATGAATGTGTGGGGCAGCGATGCAATGGATGTGCTGATGCTTGTCGTGCCTTTTGCAGAGGCGAACAACAGCCAAGGGCAGGGTGACTTTGATCTGGACGATCACGGTCGCTTGTCGCGGCGAAAAGCTGGGCAGCAAGGGGCCTATGTCTGGACCGGTATCCAGATGCTGGCAAAGCGCCTGATCGTCAATCCGCCAGCGGATGTGTTTTCAACCAACGTTTTTTGGGACCGTGCGATAGCCGCAGACCGATGCTTTGGCCTTGTGCATGAAGGATTGTGGTTCGATGTCGGCTATCCAGCTGCAATTAAGGCGACCGAGTTAAAATTGGCGCAACATGCCGACAGCTGAGCGGCCCGCAATCAGACCCCAGCTTTATACTGTGCCATTTGGCACCGACCTGTGTGACGCGACGGCAGCATTGGTGCTCGACAAATGTAATAATGATCCGCTGCTGGTCAGCACGGCAACTTTGCTGCTTCCCAACAACCGTGCGATCAAGGCGATGACCGAAGCGTTTGTGCGCAGGGCAAAACCCGGTTTATTGCTGCCGCGATTGGCGGCGATTGGTGACCTTACGCTGGATGAAGCACTAGGGCCTTTGCTTGACCCGTTGGTAGGTGATGAGACAGTGTTGCCAGCGATCAGCCCGGCAGCACGGACGATGTTGCTGGCCGATCTGGTAATCAGGCATCGTCCTGAATCGCAACCGGTCAGTGCTGCGGAAGCGCTGCGTCTGGCACGTAATCTTGCCGAGATGATCGACGAGTTGGAGATTGAAGAGGTCGGCCTTGATCGCTTCTGTGATATCAAGGTTGAAGCGGATTTGGCCGGGCATTGGCAAAGCTCCTATGGCCAGTTGCTGACGATATTACCGGCCTATCGGGCAGCATTGGCAACACGGTCATTGCTTGGCCTATCTGAAAGACGCAACATATTGCTCGACCGGCTGGCCAATCGGTTGCGCGATACGCCGCCCGCTGGCCTTATGATCGCAGCAGGTATTACTACAGCCGCAAAAGCGGTTGCGCGGGTGTTGAGCAGGGTTGCGGTCTTGCCGCAAGGATGCGTGATTTTGCCTGGCGTTGATCTGACTATGTCTGAAACCCAGTGGGAATCGCTTGGGCCGCATGCTAAAAACGATGAGGACATCAAACCGCGCCGGAACCACGAAACCCATCCGCAATTCCATCTGAAACTTTTGCTGTACAGGATGGGGTTCGGGCGCGATGAATTCGAGATTCTGTCGCCTACAAAACCCGCAACGCAGACATCCAGCGTAGCCGATATTTTCTGCCTGCCCGAAGATACCGCCAATTGGCAAAATCTTCCCGCCGCCGCGAAAAAAATGCCGCATGTCGCTACGCTCGAAGCGGCAGATAGCGCCGAGGAAGCGCGTGCTATTTCAGTCAAGGTCCGAGAAGCGCTGGAACTAGCCGGTCAGCGTATTGCAGTCATTACCCCTGACCGCGAACTTGCGGTGCGGGTTGCGGCGCAGCTGCGCCGGTGGAACGTGATAGTTGATGACAGCGCCGGCACGCCGATCCTGCAAACACCCAACGGAACGTTGATCGCGGCTTTGGCGGATGTGTTGGCCAACCGTTTCTCGCCAGTGTCGGTGCTTGCCGTTGCCAAGCATCCTCTGGTGCATGCGGGCGAGGGCCGGATGGATTGGCTGGAACAGACGCGCAAGCTTGATCTGTTGTTGCGCGGACCATCGAAGGGCATTGGCTTAAATCCTGTAACGGCCTTGGTGGCAGGGTCCGAGAACGAAGAGTTACTGATATTTTGGACAGGCTTGGACGCGCTGCTGTCGAACTTGGCCGCTTCTGCCGACAAGCCATTTTTGGACATAATGGACGCAATCCAGAATACCGCAACACGGCTAACAGACGGAGCAATCTGGAAAGGTGCCACAGGTAGGCAGCTTGCAACTTTGTGGGAAGAATTTGTAGCGTGTGATTTGTCGGCGATTGGACGTGTCGAGCGCGCCGCCATTC